>JAGPCI010000016.1 GCA_018058165.1 Bacteroidia bacterium | reverse complement strand
GCTATGTGGATTCTTAAATAAATCTTTTTGATGCGTGTATCCAATAATATGATCTACGGTACCTTGATGTACCAATATTTTTGATAAACCTGTTTCTTTAAAAATATCATATAACTCTTGGGTTGTAGCATCAATATCAATGCTAATTAATTCGGTACGCGGTGTCATACAATCACGTAAACGCACATTGCCAAAGTCTAATGCATTCTTAAAAATTTCGGTATCTACATCACTGTCATCGGCTAAATCATCGTTACTATCATTTATGTATTGGTCTAAATCAACCTTACTAAATACAGGAGTTGTTTCGTTAAACGGAACTTTTAAAATGGTATTTAAAATTAGTTTAGCAAGCCAAGTTACAAAGTGCACCAATGGCCAAAATAAATAATAACTAATTAAAAACGGAATGGCCAATACACGTAAAATACTATCGGGGTTAATACGAAATAAAACCTTAGGAATAAACTCGCCTGTTACCAATACTAATATGGTAGAAAGTATGGTTTGAATAAAGAAGGTTATCACACTACTTTCTGCAGCACCTGGTACATATTTTTCGATATATGGTTCTAAAAACATGGCCATATAAATACCATAAACTACTAAGCCAATATTATTACCAACTAGGGTTGTGCTAATAAAACGCGAAGGGTTATTTACAAATGGCGAAAGTATGCGAGCCGACATGCTGCCTTGTTTGCTGCGCAGTTCAATTAATAATTTGTTTGATGAAATAAAAGCAATTTCGATACCTGAAAAAAATGCCGATGTTAAAATACTTAAAATGATTATAAGTGTAATGTCCATAACTTGTTGGGGCAAATGTAGTTATTTAAACGCTTTTTTTAATCGTAAGTAATAAACTAAGCCAAACACTATTGCCAGTATAAAAAACATATATGCTTTGCCAGCTACAAATCCATCAAAAATAGAAATATAAATAGCTACCAGTAAACTTGATATGGCCAAAATAAGCCAGTTTCGTAAGATAAAATTTTGCATTTAGCACATTAATTTGTGCAACAAAATAAGTGTTTAGCTAGCGGTAATACAATAATTACTATTTTTTGGGTTGATTTTGACGGTTGGTTCTATTGAATATTTCTCCAAATTATTAGAATAATCTACCTGATGCATTATTTTTTATATATTGGCATTAAATTAAGTACGTTAAATTGAAACACTTTTACACCTTATTATTTTGTTTTTTAGCCTTTGCAATTGGCGTATATGCACAAACATTTACGTTAACAGGAAAAGTAACAAATGCCACTACTTCCGAGGCCTTATCTCATGCATCGGTAATGGTAAAACAATATAAAACCAAAACCGATTCTACAGGTAGTTTTAAGTTAACTATTAACCAAGGCAAATACATTGTGCGTGTTACTGCCGTGGGCTACAAACCATTTGAACGCAAAATAGAAATACTGAGCAATATTGATAATTTTACCATTGCTATGGAGCCTGAAATAAACCAGTTAGATCAGTTTGTTTTTAGCGGAAGTAAAATACAACGCAAGGCTGCGCAAGAAGTAATGAGTATGACAGTAATTAAACCAAATTTAATTGCATATACCAATGCTTACGATTTAAGTGACGTGGTAAATAAAGTACCCGGAGTAAGTGTAATTGAAGGGCAAATAAGTATGCGTGGTGGAGTTGGATATAGTTATAGTGTGGGTAGCAGGGTTATGGTTATGCTTGATGATATGCCTTTAATGGGGGCTGATTTAGGTGATGTTAGGTGGAAATTGTTGCCTATAGAATCTGCAGAACAAATTGAAGTTGTAAAAGGTGCAACTTCTGTATTGTATGGTTCGGCTGCTTTAAACGGAAGCATAAATGTGCGAAGTGGATGGCCAAGTGCCAAACCCGAAACTAAAATTACCATGTATCAAGGTATAACTGATAATCCGCGCAGAAAAGAAACTATTTGGTGGGAGCGTACATCACAACCATTTAATTCGGGTGCGTTTTTTAGCCATAGGCAGCAGTTTGGTAATTTTGATTTGGTGTTTAGCGGCAACGTAAATATGGTGAGTAGCCACTTACAACAAAACGATGAATTTAGAGGCCGCTCTTACCTAAAAACTCGTTATCGCTCTAAAAAAATAAAAGGATTATCATACGGTATAAATAGTATGTTTTTGGCCGAAAAATCTGGTAGATTTTTTCTTTGGGCTGATGCGGATAGTGGCGCTTTAAAACCTTTCGATGGCAGTGTTGGACAAGATTTTTGGAGTATTTATACCATCGACCCGCATGTTACTTATGAAAGTCCAAATAAACGTACCACACATGCCTTAAAAATTCGTAAGTACAATATTATACGTTACGTTGATAAAAATTTAAACCGTAATTTATACAATGCCGAGGCAGATAATTATGCTTTAGATTACAGTTGGCAACGAATTTGGGTAAAAGGGTTAACTACCACAAGTGGATTTTATGGCTCCTATATTACCGCTGTTAGTAACGTTTATCCAGGCCAATATCAGGGGTATTCGTACGCATTTTATAGCCAAGCCGATTACAAATACAAACGATTTAATTTAAGCGCAGGTGCACGATACGAAGTAAATGTAATTGATACAGTTGAAGAAAATAGGAGACCTTTACTAAAGTTTGGTTTGAATTATCAAGCAGCACAAAAAACATTTTTTCGTGTAAATTATGGCGAAGGCTATCGTTTTCCAACAATAGGCGAACGTTATGTTGATGATGGCGTTTCGATGTTGCGTGTTTTCCCTAATCCCGATCTTAAAACAGAATTTGGTTGGACGGCCGAGTTGGGGGTAAAACAAGGTTTTAAAATTGCCAACTGGAATGGGCAGTTAGATTATGCTTTATTTTGGCAAGAGTATTCAAATTTAATTGAATTTAAGTTTGATCAGTACGTGCCAGCTACACTTCAAAACCCAAGTGGTGTAGTAGGTTTTAAAGCATTAAATTTACAAGAAGCAAGGGTTGCAGGTATGGAAGGTTCAATTAGTGGAAGCGGGGCTATTGGCGAAGTAATTATTAATGTGTTGGGTGGATATACCTATAGTTATCCTGTTAACCTTTCAAAAGACAGTGCTGCACAAAACCCTACAACTTACATTAAAGATTTTTTTAAAAGTATGGGTGGGGTTGATAGTGTTTATGCAGCCAATCAAATATTGCCTTATCGCAATAGGCACCTAGTAAAATTTGATATTGAAGCAACTTACCGAAAACTAAACTTGGGTTATGGTGTGCAGTATTATAGCAAGTTTGATAACATAGATCCATTATTGTACTTACTTATTCCTGGGTTGCCTAAGTTTATGCGAAGTATTGGTGGTGGCGATTGGGTTCATCAAGCACGAATAGGCCTAAACCTAAACCCAAATGTTACTGTTAGTTTTATTGTAAATAATGTAATGAATTTAGAATACGCTACCCGGCCCGCTAGGATGGATGCCCCCCGAACGTTTAATCTTCAGCTCCGTGTTAAGATATAGGAGAGGGGAAATTACAAGTTTACCTGCTTGTTAGCATAGGGTTACAAAGCAAGGGGAATTTAGATAGTTTGGGCGATGGTGGAGCAAAGTACAATCCTGATGTAACGTTTAATTACTTTAAATAAACCCTATACATTGATTTGGCTAAAACAGGATTATTAACCAAAACATAATTAGGATAAACTTTTACAAACCTAATATTATTGGATAAGTCTATTTTAAACTCATTAACGAATTTAAAATTGGCATCATAAACTTGTAGGTAAGTTGGTTTATTGGCATACACTTTAAATTGCTTAAACATTTGCGGGCTGCCAGGGCTGCATACTTTTGCCTTTTTAGCTTTTGGGGTAAGGCTTGGTTTGATGTTGAAAATACTTTTTTGTTTGGTTATTTGCCAAGTGCTATCAAATCCAGCATCGGTTCTAAGCACGTAATAACATTTTTTATATTCATCAAATACTACATCATCAAAACTGGGCGATTCAATTAATATTTTTTGGGTTAATTCTATTGTATCACCAAAGTTTAAATTGTTATAATTATTAAAGTTTCCCTTTACATGCACCGTGTTTAAAGCGTGTTTTGCGTATTGCTTATTATCCAGGTTGTAGGTTTGAATATGCTTTGATGCCTTTTGTGTAACAACCACCAACCGTTGTTTTGTGTTAACCGAAAAACGAGAAACACCTGCTCCATTTGCGTTTCCGTAATTATAAGGTTCATCGTATTTTCCTATTCCATCAATAATTTTCCCTTTGGTATCAACCCAAATTAAAAGATGCGCTTTACTTACTACATCTTTCTGAATATGCCAATTCCAATTTAAATCGGCACTCCATTTAGGTTCAATATTAAAAATAATGCCATTAGATATACTATCATAATAAGCATTAAATCCTTCATTCTCCATAGCCCTACCATTATACAAATTGTATTTAACTCCTTTATATTTAAACGGGAATTTAAAAACTACTTTTTCCTGATTGGTTTTGGCATCGTAATACAACAACTTACCTTTAAAAAACCTAAAGCAGTTGCCATTGTTTGTTGCAACTATATGCCCGGTTGTTTTGTTTTTTTGTAAAATGGGATTGATGTAACTGTTGCTGATGGTATCAAAACTATTGTCAACAAAAAATGCCTTATTTCTGCGCCAACCGTTCAATAAAAAACCTGTTGAGGTTGCTTGCATATTGTACCACGATTTTGCAATTGGTTTTGCATGATAATTGGTGTCGTTTTCTATTAAAACAAAATGCTGTGCGTTTAATTCAATTTTTAATAAAATTGATAATAGAATTATTAAACAGAATCGTAATTTAATGTGAATAGAGTAGTTCATATTTTACACTAGTTACTACCCCTAAACCTACTGTATGGTATATCTTAAACTAAATCCACCGCTGGTAATAATAGTTGGAAATTGGTTTGAAGTTGCAGGATCGGTTTGGCGCCTGTCGTAGAATATACGCAACATCAACTTTTCGTTAATCATATACTCTATTGTTGGGCGAATTGAAATTACTGTTTGGCCTAAAACTGGGTCGTTACTTGCCCTATCAAGGTTTCGTATTTTGGTTACTTGCTCTCTAATACTAAAATCAAACCTAAAGTTTATATCGTTTTTAAGTACCAATGTTCGTCCACCACGTAAAAATGGAATACGTAATTTTTGGGTACGATAACCCGTACCAAATACAAACTCGTTACCCTTTTGTTCGCTTAATTGACCATTAGTTAATGCAAAATTTAAGGTGCGATCGCGTTTGTACTCAAACTTTGCCGATAGGTTATTTATTAAAGTAACATCAATACCTATAAAAGGTCCCCAACGCTCAACCATACTTATACTACGTATTTGGTATTGCGGGCTGTAATCTCCGTTTAAATTGCTTATTGCAGTATCGGTAATGGTTTGGAATGATGAAACAGCATACGTAGACGTGTAAGAATGTGTTAAAGTAACATTACTTGCATACTCTTTTATTTTTTGAATACGTGTTAAACCAGTGTAGGTAAATCGCCAGTTTGGTACAGGTATTTTAGGGAAAGCACTTAAATCAATAGTACTTGCATCTTTGCCCGAATAAGCAGCTAAAAATGCGGGTATTAATACATCTTGTGCATTGCGGCTATATCCTATCGGATAATCATTACTATCTCGGCCTAGTCCTGGTCTATCGGCACTACTGCCCAATCTTTCGGCAATAATTTTACGGTTTTCTTGAAACTGATTAAACACTTCCGAGTTACCATCGCTTAACTCTTTTGAGAATGTGGTTGCAAAAATATTATAAGTAATACTATAAGTGCCCGATTCTACCAAAGGTCCAACATCACGGTGGGTATCTAAAATAGAATCGTACCTAAATAAAGATTGTTGTGCACGTGAAGTTTGTTTGGAAACATTTAACTCTACCCTAAAATCTTGCAGCGGTTCTAATGTAGCTCTACCGGTTATGTTTTCTCTGTAATCTGTGGTGTAATAATTACTCACGCGGGTATCCTTGGTTATCCATCCCTTTTGGCTTGCTTGAAACCTGTATTCAGGATCTTGCATGGCCAATAAAAAATCAAATCCTGGTGCACCTACATCAAAGTTTTGTCCGCCATATTGCGGTTTTGAATTAAACCCTGGAAGCACCATACCATTATTTGTAGTATGCTGGTAAGTTATATTTTTTGTACTGGTTAATAATCGTAAAGCAAACTTAGTAGCGGTATTTAATTTAGGTGCAGGTTTTTCTTCTTCTTCCTCCTCTTTTATTTCTTTACCGTTTTTATCTTTTTTAGGTGTACCTTTTTTCTTTTTAGGTTTGGCTTTAGGCTTTGGTGCACTACCAGGGTTATTAAGTTCGCGTAATATGGCAAACTTATTATAAAGCATAATTAAATTAAGATTTGCATTCCAGGTTTGCACACGTGAGTTTTGAATGGTGTTACCCAAACTATCTGCTGCTGGGGGCGCTTGTTTCCACTGGAAATTTGCGGTGTAATTATACGAAAGGTTTGTCCAACTAAGCAGTTGAATTTTATTAATAGGAATGGTATAATTTAAACGCATTACTTGATCAAACTGAGTAAGACGGCCACCATTCCAAAAGTTATTCCACATACTGTCTTGTTTAAATGGTGTTGATTCATCAATTCTTCCAATTGGCTCATCAATACGGGCCATTGCAGTAGAGTTGTAATCAATTTTTAAACCTTTGGTTAAATCGTACCTAAAATCGTAATACCTATTCATGGTAAACAACTTATCAAACAAAGTAGGAACTAAGGTATTTGGATTATCGTTATTACGGTTAATTGTTACACCATATCGCCTTTCTGCTTCGGCACGTGCGCCCCACGAAGCAGGCATATAATTTAAGTTAAAATCTTTAATTAACTGTAGCTGTTTCGATTTAATTACATTTTTAAATGGCTCCCAAGGTTTTGGTGCAAAATTGTAGGTATAACCCACCACGCCTCGGTAATTTTGTAAAATATAATACTCTATTGATTGGTTTCGCCTAAACATTTCTGTGTAAGCATAAGTAACATTAAAATTCTCAATATCATAAAAGTGTTGCTTGCCTGTGCCAACTCTGTTTTTGCGCACATTGGTAAAGTTTATGCTTCTTCGTGTGGTATAATCATCGGCTGCTCTACTTATTTTATCAACGTAACTAGGGTTGGTACTTTCGCTTATTTCTTTTTGAAGTTTTACATCAGGGTTTAAAGGGTTATAAAACGGACGAATTGTGGTGCTACCGTATGACATAAACATTGGCACTGATAAGCCTAATTTTTTTGGAAAAAACTTACCTAATTCAAAATTACTTTGCACATCGTATTGGTACTGGTCATCTAAACTACGTTCGTTTAACTTTTTATCAATTCCGCCCCAACCAACTGTAGATATACTTCCTGTAAATTGAAGGTTTCCAAAATCGGCCAATTTAGCTAAAACCCTACCAGTGGCTGCCCATCCGCCTTGGTTGCTAAACTCGGTCATACGTAATTCGTTAAACCACACTTCGGCACATTTAGTTAGTCCATCATCGTTATTTAAACCCGGTTTTGCTTTAGGGTTTCTAATACCTACCATTACCACACGTGCTTGGCTTAAATCTGGCAAACCAATTACACGGTAAGTTCCACTTCCGCCTATGCGTTCGTATACGGCTGTAAACGGATAATTGGCATTGGTACGTGCTATTTTGGTGTTTATTAATTCCTCAAGCGTAATGGTCATTTCGTTTTCGGTTGGCCAAATATCTTGTGCATTACCAGTAGGCGGAACAGTTATTTTTAAGGGCATTTCATACTCGTAATAGTTATTGGTTAAATCTGTACCAATACGAATAAAAGCATGCACATCACCATCTTTTAATAAATCGCTAACACCTTCGGCATGTAAAAACATACGCAATTTTCCGTAGCGCCTTAAATCTGTACCAATATTTTTAAATGCGCCTCTGGCATCACCATCTCTTAAATCGCAAACCCTAATTGATAAAGATTGTTCGTTTTGTTGAATGGGTGTTGGCGAACTGTAATCAATTTGGCGTTCGATACCTGGAGGAGTTACATATTTTACAGGCGAGCGGTTACTATTTTTTTCTAAATTTACGGTTGATACTACAAATTGTGTTCTATCTTCATTATCAGATGGAATATTTTCTCGGCCAGCTTCTAAGTTACCTAAGTACTTGCGCCAATCTGCACGAACTAACTGAAAATAGGCAAAACGCAATACCATATCATCAGAAAAACCATGCATAAACATACGCATAAAACGTATTGATTTAAAATCATAAATCTGCCCAACTTTTTTCTGATACTCGCGCACCGGAACTTTTAATTGGTACCAAGTAATTTCGCGCGTACTTCCGTTTTTTAAAGTAGCTAATCGCCTAACACTATCGGTAACATAATTTTGTCCAACCCTTAAACGGTCTTTGCTAATGTCAATTTTATATTGGTAATATTCTTCAATATCATTTAAGGTAAAATCTCTATTAATATCCTCGTTATCGGGAGTGTTTGTGGCAGTAACAGGATATGTTTCTGTAGATTGATCGAGGGTAGGAGAGTTGCCTTGATGGCGGTTAAAACGTTTGTACCTATCTAAAATACTTGTTTGGCTATTATCATAAGGTGTACTTAAATAATAACTATAATTATCGTTTGATGGATCGGCTAAAGCATTTTGATAGGCAACACTTGTAGTTCCATATTGGGCAGCAACTTTTTGTATATAGGCACTATCAAACCAAGCACGCTCACCTGCATCATTAAACCCATCCAAACCCACATCTTGTTGTTGTCTGATAGTTGGGTCGGCATCAAAAGCAAAATTTATAACTGGCTTACGTGGCACACGACCCCATGTTGTAGAATCCATGTATAAATTATCTGCATCTGTTCTTGGTAATCCGTTTTCTGCTGATCTGCGGTTATCACGCAAAATATCTTCAGATACATTACCCAAGTTTAAATAAAACGAACCCTTGTTGGTGGCATCATTTTTACACGCAAACGGATCCATCACCCACATTTCTATGTAATCAATATTGGTTGCTTCAAAATCATTCTGATCTATTTTACGCATTATTCCACCCCATTTAGTTTCGGGATTAGCTAATGTTCCATCTGCATTTAATTCATCCACATTATAGTTATACGGACCTTTTTCTTTTGGATAAAATGCTAAATCGAGGGTAGAAACATTGGTAGGCAAACCCGCTTGTTGTTGGCGCTCCGGAAAAATTTCTTTTAAATCAACTTCACGCACACAATCATTGCTTAGTTGCTCATCATCATCTTTAATATGCTCGGGTGTATAAGTATCTTCTCTAAAAAATGTTGTTGCAATATTATACCATGCAAGGTTAGCACGTTTAAAACCATAAGATAAATCGTTTAGTGTATTACCCTCTGGAAAAATATCGGGTTGGCCTTGTGGGGTAGATGCTAACGACCAATTAAATGCAGGCGATCGCAAATCAAATGGAGTTTCGCTACCTTCAAAATCATCTAAATAAGCTGTTCCATCTTGCAATAATGCACTTTGCACACCGGGAATTAATTTTGCAAACTCGCCACTAACTGTAATGGTTGAAATTTCTTTGGTTTCTAAAAAAGGTAATTTATCAACCAACTTGGTAATAAAACGTGAGTTTTTAGTATACGTTCCATCTAATCCAATAATCATGTTCGAAATTGGTTCATCACCAATATTTACCTTAGGAGTTAATGGGCGCTCATTTAAGTATAAAAATGTACCACCTACTATAATATCCTTGTTAAATTTATAATCAAAGCGGCTACCTAATAAAGTTTTTTGCTGTACACTAAACATCGAGTTACTCTCTGACGAAACTTTAATTGATGCACCCGAATTAAGTAAACTTGTATTTAAAATTTTAACCCTACCTAAGTTATAATCAACCACAAAATCTGTGTTTTCTGTAAGTGGTGCACCATTAGCTGTAACCGTTACCGAACCACGCGGAATATTGGTTCCGTTTAAAGAAATTTCGTTGCTTGATGAGCCCTGATACGTACCACGTAAAAAGAATTTATTGTACTGTGGCAATTGCATGGCAGCAAATCGGGTGGAGTCGTACAACTCGTAAAAAGAATAATACCTGGCCCTATCCTTATTGTTAATAAATTTTGATGCAATGTGTTTTCCAAAAGGTTCAACCACCGGAAAAATAACTCGCCCTTGCATAGCATTAATGGTTATTCCATCAATAAAATCAAAAATACCGTCTGGCGCACGTTCTTGCTGTGTATTTAAATTATCTAAATTTAGTACCGTAATTAAAGGTACACCTGTTAATAATGGCTCGTTTGTTTGAGGTATATAATTTAAATCTGCACCCGATGGGTCATCAGCATAAATTACATTTAATTTAAAATCTTTTGGCTGTATATTAAATGTTCCTAAGGCATAAATATTCTTCATCATTAAATCCCACATTGGTAAATCTGGGCGTTGCGATGGGCCTTTAAGCATTTTGGTGTACAACACATTGGGTACTTCTGGGTTTGGAGGTAAATCGGTGGTAAACTCACCAACTTTAAAATATCTACCATCCAAAGTATATTCAAATGCAACAGTTAAAACCTCATCACTGTTTAATGCGCTGTTTAATGATATATAACCTAATCTGCTATTTATGCTGTACTCACTTTGGCTAAGTAAGCGGGCCGAATTAACCATTTGATATTGCGAAATAGGCCTTAAGTTGGTGCTATTTTGATCTTTAGTTAATTGGTTTTGAATTTGAAAAGATTGGCGCAATAATGCTGTATCGGGGTTTATGCCTTGCCCGCTTAAATAGGCATATAAACTATTGGCAGTATTGCCGGGTAAAGTATCATTGGGGTTAATATTTAGTTGCCACGATTTATTATCACGTCTGCTGGCTTCTCCTAAATCACTAAAACCAACTACATCGCGGGCATTATCAAACACTCCAGTACGGTTAGTAACCCAAACTTCTACACGATTAATTACAACTGGCGATGAAATAATAGGTAAATTACCTAACCAAGCATCATAATTATCTCTAAAATATTGAGCTAAAAAATAATGCTTATTCATGTCGTAATTATCGGCCTGAATATCAAATCGGGTGGTTTGCACACCACCTTGTATTTCTGTTTCGGTGGTTTTACCTCGTTGTTGTGTAACTATTGATGTTACTGTTAATTTACCAAACTGCATGGTAGCTTTTACCCCAAATAAACTTTGGCTACCTCTAATTAATGATGATGTTAATGGCAAACTAACATTACCTAACTCTATTTTTTTAATAATATCATCTTCCTTGCCCGAGTAATCTAGTTTCATTTGATTTTCGAAATCGAAGGTGGCTTCGGTATCGTAATTCATGTTAACCTTCATTTTGTCGCCAATATTACCAGCCACATTTAACTGTATTTTTTGGCGAAAATCAAATTGCCCGGTGCTTTGTTGCCTTAATGCAATTGCAGGATTACGAACGGTATTAAAGTTACCTTGAAAAATTAACTCGGCAGTACCTCGTGGTTTAATATCAATAATTCCGCTACCAAATATCTTGTCAAATATTTTAGGACCAACTTTAAGTGGCGGAATTAATCCTCCTCCCTTTGCAAAATTTTGTGCTTGTGCCCTTTGCTTAAAATATTCTTTGTTTTGACGTTCGTTTTCGCGCTTTAATTGTTCGCTTATTGGAATATTAGCCCCCAACCTGTATGGCTGACCACCAATGGAAGAGTTGTAATTGTATTGGTTGCTGTTTGGATCTAACTCGTATTTATTTTTAATGTTTGATGGTTCACCCAAATCAAACGGATGCTTTTTTTGCTGTAATTCGTAAGGTTTCCTATCTTGGATGGGGTAGGGTAATTTTTTGGTTGAAGTATCAGCACCTCCGCTACTATCTGGTGGCGAAAATCGGAAAGATTTTTTAGAATTAAAATTGCGCGAACTTCCATCGTACTCAACTATAAATGTTGGTGTACTTGCCCAAACCATGCTTACAAACACGGTTAGGATTGATGAGAGTGATATGTATTTTATGTTAAAGAGAGTGAACAAAGTAGAGTTTCGCCATCAAATAACTTTTAAGGTGTGTTTTACTAATTCTTCTACCGAATAATTAGGGTTTTGTTGTTTAACTTTTTGTATGCCTTTTTCGGCTTCGCCACGCGCAAAGCCTAACATTAATAATGCAGCCAAGGCCTCTTCGCTGGCTTTATTTACGGTAGTAAATGCCGCAATTTGTTCTCCAGTAAGTCCATCAGTTTTTTGTACTTTGTCTTGTAAATCAATCACTATGCGTTGCGCGGTTTTTGGGCCAATGCCTTTCACGGATTTTAATAACGCCCAATTACCCGAAGTTATTGCCTGTTTAATTTCTTGCGGTTTCATTGATGATAAAATCATGCGGGCAGTATTTGCTCCAACACCATTTACCGATAATAGCAATAAAAACAGCACACGCTCATCTTCTTCGGCAAAACCGTATAAGGTATGGCTATCTTCTTTTACCACTAAATGCGTTAATACTCGTCCACTTTCTAATTTCGAAAGGTGATCAAATGTATTTAATGATATGTTGATGTGATAACCAACACCACCACAATTTATCACTACATGTGCTGGTGATTTTACTACAAATTTTCCTTCTACAAATGCTATCACGATTGTTATACTTGCTGATATTTTTTTTAAACAAGGGCTGCTAAAATAGTAAATGTTTTTATTTTTAAAAGATACTACCAAAAACATTTTAAATTTGGCTTAAATTTAATGACAAACAAATACCTCATTTCAATCATTGTTTTTTTGTTAATTGGCCATATTAGTAGCGGATTAAATACTGTTCAACAGCCTATTAACGGAAAGTATACCGAGTATTACCCTGATAATACTTTGCGGGTAAAGGGCCGTTATGTAAAGGGCAATAAAGATGGCTATTGGTTTTATTATGCGCAAAATAAAATTGTTGAAAAAAAGGAATACTTCAAAAAGGGCACTTTAAAGCGCACTTATATTTACAATCCTAAGGGAAAATTATCTCAAATTATTGACGAAAAAGGAAATATTACCACAAAACCCGCTTGTGGTTGTTAATAACTTTAAAATAATATATTGCCGCCAACTAAAATTTATTTAGCAACCGCAATTACTAATTTATTTGAACCATGCAAGTAGCTTCTTTTACGTTTAATGATTTTGCCGAAAACACATACATTTTGTATGACGAAACAAAACAATGTGCCATTATAGATCCGGGATGCCAAAAAGCTAGCGAACAAAAACAACTCTCCGATTTTATAAAGCAACATAACCTAACACCAACTTTATTAGTTAATACCCATTGCCACATCGATCATGTGCTAGGAAATCCGTTTGTGGCAAATAAATATAACCTGCCTTTACATTTGCATAAAAACGAAATTGAAACCTATAAAGATACCGACCGTTGGGCAAAAATGTTTGGTTTGGTGATTGAAGAAATTCCATCACCACTAGTTTTTATTGATGCAGGCCAAACACTAAGTTTTGGCAACACTACCTTGCAAATTTTATTTACACCCGGGCACTCGGTGGCTAGCCTAAGTTTTTACGAGCCTATTAGCAAACAGCTTATTTCGGGTGATGTTTTATTTTACCAAAGTATTGGCCGTACCGATTTACCCGGTGGCAATTTTGATACCCTCATTTCATCAATAAAAACCCAATTATTTAACTTACCAAACGATACAAAAGTATACAGCGGGCACGGCCCATCAACAACCATAGGACACGAAAAATTAAACAACCCATTTTTAACTTAATTTTTTAAAACAACACCCTTTTTTAAAATAAGTTGGAATATTCTCATTTAATACTATTTTAGTTTATCAAATTCCCCTATTTGCATGGTAAAAAAATACTTATTTTTTGTTACAATTATACTGTTTTGTTTTGGTGCTATTAATGCACAAACGGCCTTAACTATTAAGGGTACTATAAAAGATAAAACTACTGCCGAAACCCTTATTGGTGCTGCTGTAATGGTAAAAGGAACCAATGTTGGAACTGCTACAGATTTTGATGGTAACTTTACCCTAAAAACCAGTAGCGCATTGCCATTAACTTTGGTTGTTAGTTATGTAGGATACATAACTATTGATGTAGTAGTAACCGACATAAGCAAACCATTAATTATTAAGGTAGAACAAAATGTAAAAGAACTACAAGAGGTAGAAATACGTGATAGCAGAATTACCGAAAAACAAAAACAAAGCCCTATTACGGTTGAAACCATGGATGCTGCTGCCATAAAACAAACACCTGCTGCAAATTTTTATGAAGGATTGGCGCATTTAAAAGGTGTTGATTTAACATCGGCAAGTATTGGTTTTAAAATTATTAATACACGTGGTTTTAATAGCACATCGCCAGTGCGCAGTTTACAATTAATTGATGGAGTTGATAACCAAAGCCCAGGTTTAAATTTTAGCTTAGGTAACTTTTTAGGCGCAAGCGAACTTGATATACAAAAAGTAGATTTAGTAGTAGGTGCGAGTAGCGCCTATTACGGCCCAAATGCATTTAATGGGGTAATAAATATGCAAAGCAAATCGCCCTTTATGTTTCCGGGGTTAAGTGCAAGTGTAAAAGTAGGCGAACGTAGTTTATTTGAAGGAGCAGTGCGTTGGGCGCAAGTATTTAAAAACAAAAAAGGTGATGATAAATTTGCCTATAAATTTAATATGTTTTACATGCGTGCCTACGATTGGGAAGCTACTAATTATGAACCAACTTCACAATCGCCAACAGGCAAAACTAATTCTGGTGGATATGATGCAGTAAACAGATATGGTGATGAAAACTCGAGTAATTATTTTTATACTGCACCCAGCCAGCCGATAACCATTGGCAGAGGATATTATTTAAGAGAAGGTTATGCAGAAAAAGAATTGGTAGATTATAATTCAAACAACACCAAACTTAATGCATCTTTTCATTACAAATTAACTAAGGACATTGAAGCAATTTATGCTTCAAGTTTTAGCACGGGTACTACCGTATATCAAGGCGATAATAGGTTTAGCTTAAGAGATATTTTATTTCTTCAGAACCGAGTAGAAGTGCGTAAAGAGAATAAATTTTTCATACGTGCGTATGCCACAAACGAAAACGCAGGCAATAGTTTTGATATTTATAACACTGCCATAAATATGCAGAATAAAGCCAAAAGCGATGAAGACTGGGGAAAAGATTACAACAATGGATTATCAGACTTCAATAACTATTTACCAGGATGGTACCAAAGAAACATGGATAGTGGAGCAAATCTAAGAAGTGTTCCAACTGCTAATAATGAAAGAACTAATTATGCAGAAAACTATTGGCGTACCGTATTAATCGACTCATTAAATTATTTCCATCGAATAGCCAGAAACCGAGCTAGCAATCAACCATCAAGTATCGTACAAAATTTTGCTCGTTTTGTGCCTGGTACGAATAGATTTGATACTGCTTATCAAAGTACCATCTCAAAATCTAACAGAGAAGGTGGTTCAAGATTAATTGACTACTCTGCGCTTTACCATATTTCTGGCGAATATAAATTTTCGATTAACACATTTGATTTTATTACAGGCGGTAACTTTAGGTATTATGCCCCAAACTCAGAAGGTACCATTTTTTCTGATACTGGAAGCAGTGTAATAACAAACCGCGAGGTTGGTGCGTACTTAGGTATTGAAAAAAAGATTTTAAAAGATAAAGTTAAAGTTAGCATTACAAATCGATTAGACAAAAACGAAAACTTTAAACTATTGTGGTCGCCTGCTGCCACTGCTGTTTATGCCATAAAAAAACATGTGTTAAGGGTTTCTGTTGCATCGGCAGTGCGTAACCCAACACTTAGCGACCAGTACATATTAATGGATGTAGGTAGAGCCACCTTAAAAGGTAATTTAAATGGGTTTGATAGCCTTGTCACTACTTCATCTTTCAGAGAAGCATTAGATAAGGACCGCACTAAACTTGAATATTTTAACGTAGCACCACTTGCACCCGAGCAAGTAAAAACTATAGAGTTTGGTTACCGAACAAGTTTGCTAAAAGACAAACTCTATCTTGATATGAATGCTTATTATAGCTGGTACACCGATTTTATTGGATACAAAATTGGTATTGATATGGATTGGCCTCCAGGCTCGGTTGGGCCACAAACATTTAGAGATGTTTACCGCGTAGCTGCAAATGCTAAAGATATTGTAACTACACAAGGTGTTACCATTGGAGCACAATATTTTTACAAAAAACAATTGGGTTTTAATGTAAATTATTCTTGGAACAAATTAGACAGGCAAGGCTCAACTGACCCATTAATTCCCGCATTTAATACACCCGAACATAAATATAATATTGGTATTAGTGGTAGAGAATTTGATTTTAAAATTGGCGAAAAAACATCTAGGTTTTGGAGTTATGGTATAAACTATAAATACCAAACAGGATTTACGTTTGAAGGCTCACCTCAATTTACTGGAGATGTAGAAGCATACGGAATGGTGGATGCACAAATTAGTAAAAAAATTGCATCGTGGCATAGTATAGTAAAACTTGGGGCAAGTAACCTATTAGACAACAGGGTATACCAAGTTTATGGCGGACCCAGAGTGGGTAGGTTAGCTTATTTTAGTATCACATTTGAATTAGACTCTTGGAAATAAAATTGGTTATTGACTAAAAACTCATAAATTAGCATAATTATACAAATCAAACAAACATGAAAAAACAATTACTTAAACTAACCTTGTTATGCGCTGGAGTTATATCCACCATGGCATCAATCGCACAAACACGTTACGTTGATGACGTATTTAGCGATTACACAAAATCTGCAAATATTATGTATGATTCGAACCGTTCGATGAACATTTTATTTGGTTCTGGTTACCCTATTCCATCTGTTAACCAAAGCCCATTTATTACCGCAAACTTAATGTGCGATATTTATGCACCTGCTGGTGATACCATTATGGCAAGACCAGTAATTATAGTTGCACACACAGGTAGTTATTTGCCAGTATTGGTTAACAAACAGACAACTGGAAACAAAAACGATAGTGCAATTGTGGAGCTTTGCAGCCGTTTTGCAAAAAAAGGATATGTTGTAGTTGCAGTTAACTACCGTCAAGGTTGGAGAGCAACAACTACAAATCAAGAAGTAGCAACACAAGATTTAATTACAGCTACTTACAGAGGTATTCAAGATGTAAGAAATGCAATTCGTTTTTTACGTAGCAATGCAACTACTTACGGTATTGATACTTCCAAAATTATTGTTGGTGGACAAGGTACAGGCGGATATATCGCTCTAGGCTTAGGTACAGTTGATAGCCGTGCTGAAATTGAAACCAATATTAAATTTTTGAGAGGCGATTTTACACCAATGGTTAGTGTTGATACATTAGGCGATTGGAATGGAATAGGCGGAAATCCATACTTTAACTATTCTGGTGATGCAGCGGTTTCAGGCAACGCACATATGATTTTTAATTATGGTGGTGCTATGGGAGATTCTACTTGGTTACAAGCAAACAGCTTACCTATGGTTGGTTTGCAAGTTGTAACTGATCCATTTGCTCCGTATTTAACTGGTGACGTACGTGTGCCTAATGGACCAATTGCAGTACCAACTGCTTCGGGTTCGGGTGTTACTGTTGCTATGGCAAACAGCTTAGGTGTTAATACAAAAATTAATGCAGCTGTATTTACTGATGCATACACTACACGTGCAATGCAAGCTAGTAATAATGTTAAAAACCTATTCCCTTTCTACACTGCAGTATCTGTTGATGGTGCACCTTGGGAGTGGTGGGATAGAGCTGGTATCCAAACAGCAACTGGCGCAACAGCAGGTTCGTTCTATGGTTACCCAATGCCTGCAAATGGTTATGCAGCAGATTCAACTTCATTTATGATTAACCCATTAATGAGTGCTGCAAAAGGCAGAGCTTATGTAGATACTATTGTTAACTTTATTGCTCCACGTATCGCTGCTCAATTTGAGTTAGCATCATTTGTAGGTGTTAAAGAAATTGCAAATGTTAGCAAACACCTTTCTGTGTTTCCTAACCCAGCTACTACTACATTAAATATTAATTTTAATGCAACAGTTGGTGCTGTTAATACTTACAATGTAATGGATATTACTGGTCGTGTTTTATTAAACGGAAATGCCACAAGCAATAACTTTGCTTTTGATGTAAATACATTAAATGCAGGTTTATACTTTGTAAACATTACTTTAAAAGATGGTAGCGTAGCTACAAAAAGAGTAGTTATTCAATAATTAACTATTTTATATCTTATTAAAAAAGCCTCCGAAATTTTTCGGAGGCTTTTTTGTTTTATAAACTTTAAAATACGTTTCATAAACTAATACCGGTATTTGGTAAACAATGTTTAATAGGTATTGGCAGAGTTAATACATTCGTACCACCATTAAACCTCAATACACTAATTACCCTTAATTAATGCCGCATAATTACCTCAATTAAAGTTGAGGTTGTTTGCGGTTTTTTAGTAAAAAGTAATCTCTACCTTACTATAATATCAAAACCTTCATTTCAAAATTTATTGCTTAACAATCTTAACCGTATTTGATTGCCCGTTTGATGTAATACGCAATAAATAAATAGCAGGGTTAAGTTCCTTTACATCTATTGTATATTTTGATATTGGGTTATTACAAGTTTTTGAAATTACTATTTTTCCATTGGCA
>JAGPCI010000183.1 GCA_018058165.1 Bacteroidia bacterium | reverse complement strand
AAAAAAAGGCGATTGTGTTTACAACGAATCTCACATGGGAATTAATTATGATGAGCTAAAAAAAGTAGCTTTAAAATAACTACAATTGGTATAAAACAAAATTGGCTACCCAAGCGGCCGCGCAGCAAAGCTGCGCGGCCGCTTTTGTTTATAGCCGACCCTCAAAAAACAACGATGCCCCGGCTTATACCGAGGCATTGTATTTTAAATTTTATTAGAATAAATTATTCTCCTAACTCTATTGTGCCTACTGGCATTCCGGCAAAAGCTTTATCTTTTATTTTCGCTTCAATCTCATCAGCCAATTCAGGATTATCTAAAAATAATTGCTTCACAGATTCACGTCCTTGACCCAATTTAGTATCACCATAACTAAACCACGATCCGCTTTTCTTAATAATTTCCATCTCACTTCCTAAATCTACTATCTCCCCTACTTTTGAAATTCCACCGCCATAAATAATATCAAACTCAACAGTACGGAAAGGTGGTGCTACTTTATTTTTAACCACCTTAACTTTTGTGCGGTTACCAATAATATCATTACCTTCTTTTATTTGTCCAATTCTACGAATATCTAAACGCACCGAGGCATAAAACTTTAATGCGTTACCACCAGTAGTTGTTTCTGGGTTACCAAACATAACTCCAATTTTTTCGCGTAATTGATTAATAAAAATACAAATACAACCTGTTTTATTAATAGTACCTGTAAGTTTACGCAATGCCTGACTCATTAAACGGGCTTGTAAACCCATTTTGCTATCACCCATATCACCTTCAATCTCTGCTCTTGGTACCAATGCTGCAACCGAGTCGATTACAATAATATCAATTGCACCTGAGCGAATTAATGCATCAGCAATCTCTAAAGCTTGCTCTCCGTCATCTGGCTGAGATATTAAAAGATTATCTACATCAATACCTAACTTTTGGGCGTAACTTTTATCAAACGCATGTTCTGCATCAATAAATGCTGCCATACCACCTTTTTTCTGCACCTGTGCAATTGCATGTTGTGCTAAGGTAGTTTTACCTGATGATTCTGGACCATAAATTTCAATGACTCTACCAGTAGGAAAACCGCCAATACCAAGTGCAACATCTAACCCGATTGAACCGGTAGAAATTGCTTCAACTCCTTCAACGGTGCCGCCATCTAATTTCATGATGGTGCCTTTACCGTAAGTTTTTTCTAGCTTATCAATGGTTAATTGAAGTGCTTTTAATTTTTCTTTGTTGTCTGCTGCGCTCATATATTTTTTTAATTATTATTTTCTAAAAGTTCTCGAATTTCTATCAATCAAGGCTAAAAACCATTTTTTACTAAATTTATTAGCAACTATTTTTAACACTACAAAGAAAACACCATTACTTCGCAGTGTATTTGCGAAGTGAAATTTATTTTTAAAATTTATTGTAAAGTTAAATAGGGCAATAACTTTTGATAAGTACTATCGGGCAAAATAACTACTTTTTTTAAATCCTCTACCTTAGTAAATGCACCATGGTGCTTGCGGTAATTAATAATGGCTGATGCAGTTTTAAATCGTAAGTATGGATTCAGTTTTAACTCTTCGTAACTAATGGTATTGATATTTAAATAGCGTACTTTATTTACATCAACATAAATTTTTCCGGCTAACTCTTCCAATAAAAACTCATCAATACCCCAAATTTCTGTTAATTGTTCTACCCTAAAAAAACCACCAACTCGGTTTCTGTAATCTACAATTTTTGAAGCCATTTTAGGACCAATACCATACAATTTTACCAATGTTAACGAGTCGGCAGTATTTAATTCTACTGGAGCCATTGGCGTTTTGGCTGCATACTGTTTGGTTTGATAGTTGGCCTTATTTTCAACATTATCAATTTGCACATAAGGCAATAATTTGCTAATGTGGTTGCTATCTATATTATAAATGCGGTATAAATCCTCAGGCTTGCGGTATTTACCTCCTTTTAGTCGGTAATTTAACATGCTATGTGCAACACGTTTGCTAAAACCTAAACTAACTAAAGTAACCGAATCGGCAGTATTGGGGTCAAAATCAAACAATACAACCGAGTCTATATCTATAGGAGTAAAATTATTATTCTCAGCATTAAAATTCGTTTGGGTAATATTGCTTCCGCTAGCCAAAACAGCCATAGTAAAATCTATGGGTTGTGGTGGGTTTATGTACCTAAATAATTTAGGAACAAATAAGGCTACAACAATTAATACCAATAAGGCATAAATGCCTTTTCGTTCGGTTTTACTAAATACAAAATACTGTTTTAAAAAGTGGCTAACCCTTTTTATTTTTATTTTGTTCATCACGTTCCTTTTGAAACCTACGAATAAAAAAATAATACAACAACACGGCAACAAAAATTCCGAAAAAAGTTTCTGTAGCCATCCAAATCCAAAAGTTATCGCCCCAATTCATCGTATAAATATTTTAAAAGTAGTATTGTGCAAAGATGCAGTAATAATTGTAATTAAACCCAAATTACGCATTGCAAATGCATAATCGATATAGAAACTGTAAATTAGTTTATGCAAAACTGCTAACATTTTCTTTGCCGAGGCTTCGGCACGGGATTTACCCAACTAAATCAAGTAGTTCGATTTTTCAAATCTTCTATTGATTAATTTAGGTTAAACTTGTTTGGCTGTTAATAATTGTTTGGCTACAATAGTTAAACCTTGCTCGAAAGTATGTGGAATATAGCCCAACTCTGCTTTTGCTTTATCAAGTATAAAACCCGTAATAGGCGGACGTTTAGCGGGTTGTTTTACACCTTCGCTGGTGCTTAAGTTTAAAAGACTTTTGTCTAATTTAAAATATGCAGCCACACGATAAACCAAATCAAAAACACTCATAAAATCGCTACCACTAATATTGTAAATACCTTGCGCTTTTTTACTTGCAGCCAAAACACATCCTTGTGCTAAATCTTCGGCTAAAGTGGGTGTTCTAAATTGATCGCCAACTACATTAAGTGTTTTACCTTGCTCTAAATTATTTTTAGCCCAAAGCACAATATTACTTCGGCTCATATCATTTACTACACCATAAACCAAAACAGTACGCAATATCGACCAGCTTTTACTATTGCTTTGAATAACTTGTTCGGCCTTTAATTTACTTAAACCATAATAACTTAATGGTTTTGGTATTTCAGTTTCTAAAACTGGGCCATGTGTTCCATCAAAAATAAAATCAGTTGAAAGATGCACCAAATGAACATTGTAATTATTGCAGGCTTCAACCAAAAACTTTACTGCATCTACATTAAGTGCATCGCAAGCTACACGCTCGGTTTCGCAAGCATCTACATTGGTCATTGCAGCAGTATTAATCACCACATCGGGTTTGTGTATGGCAATTACCGTTTCTACTTGGTGCTTATCAGTAATATCTAAACTGTGGTAAGTATAACCCGTTTGATTAACGTACCGATCTTCGCCACGGGCAGTTGCAATAAGTTGTACATCGGGTTGAGTTTTATAATAATCGGTAAGTTTTTGTCCTAACAAACCATTACTACCTGTTACTAATATTTTCATTATGCAATAATAAGCCTTTTATGCAACTGCTTTTTATTGAATTTATAGATGAGTGTGAAGTAAAGAATTAAATCTGTTATAATGTAGTTACTCAACTTTTTCAGTTAAAGCAATATATGTTTCGGGAGTTAACACGGAGATAGTTGCCTTTTTATAGTCTTTAATATTTCTAGTTATGATGGTAGTTAAGCCATTTTCGATAGCACAACTGTATTGTATTGCGTCTTCAAAATCATTAAAATCAGATGCTACAGCTAAATCAATTGTTTTGCTATCAACGGGCAATACTTGTACAATGGTTTTAAACGTACCAATAATTTGCCGCGAGTAAACAGCCGAATATTGCGAACGCAACATATAATCTATATTAGAAAACGAAAGTGAAGAAACATAAATCAATATATCGCCCTTATCTGAAAGAGTAAAAAGCAACTCGGCTGTTTTGTTAAAAGGCATTCTGCGTGATAGTAAGTCAATGCAAACATCAGTATCCACAAATACTTTATTCATATCACTTGGAGTATTTTTTAAGTATATAATCTCTATATTCCTGTTTTAAGTTTTTGGCTTCAGGTAACTCAATCACGCCAGATATGCTCTTCACAAGTGGAGTAATCTCATGTGATTCTACAGGCGTAATAAGTTTATTAAGATAAGATTCAATCAATTTAGAGAGGCTGGTGTTTTTATTTTTTGCATACAATTTAGCTTGCTCAATTACCGAATCATTAATCTTTAAGGTGAGTTTTGTATCCATATCAATTTAATTATACGTACAAATATAAAAAATCGGACGTGCAAAAAAAGGTTTTTTTTTAAAAACAAGCTTAGCAGTATAAACAAGTTTACTAATTCTCTTATTTAAATTCCAGTATATCGCCAGGCTGACAATTTAAAGCTTTACAAATAGCCTCCAAGGTAGAAAATCTAATAGCCTTTGCTTTACCTGTTTTTAGTATTGATAGGTTTGACAAAGTTAGATCAACCTTTTCAGACAACTCATTTAGGCTCATTTTCCTTTTGGCCATCATTACATCTAAGTTTACTATTATAGCCATAATTAAATAGTTAAATCGTTTTCTTGTTTCAATTTCATTCCATAATTAAACACCTCAACCAAAACAAAAATTAGTACCATGTAAAACAATCCCGAAAATAAAGAATAGTCGTAATGATAGGCAACATGTTTGTCGGTAAGTTTAACTTGATTACTGAGTATTTCTGCAAATAATATATTTTTTATTAGCTGGATTAAAGGCGACAATCCAATCACCAAAGCAACTAACCTAATCTTAACGATATTAGACCGAGCAAAAACGACTTCATTTTTAAGCGACCTGAATAAAGATAATAATAACCATGTGAACCAAATCCAAATAAGTTGATGCAAAATAGTAAGAAAAAAAACAGTCCAAGATTTTGCATTCATCAGCTCTGGTCGAAGATATTTAATTGTGCTCTTTGTATTATTCATCTCAAAAATCTTCACGTCAGCAATATCATTCGTTTGTTTTAAAACCCTACTCTCAAATTTAGTGGGAATAACTCGAACCTCGGAATTCAACATTGGAAAGTTGGAGAAATAAACATTGGTTGTAAGTATAAAACTAAGGATGTGCGCAACAAATCCAATTAAAAATACCCAATACAATACTTTAATTGTGCTAACTTTTCCGCTTTTCATAAATTTTAATAATTGTTACTTCAAATGTATATTAAAATAAATGATAAACAAGTATTATTTATTGCTTATCAATAAATATGCACTAATTAACAATAAAAATTATACTTCTATTAAGTAACATTATAATTACTTCAACCTATAAT
>JAGPCI010000182.1 GCA_018058165.1 Bacteroidia bacterium | reverse complement strand
TTTAATGTCTTTAAGTGCTTTGTAAATTGCATTTTCACCTTCGTCTCTTGCAGCATGCCCTGCCTTACCTTTTGCAACACAGTCTATCACCAATAAACCTTTTTCGGCAATGGCTAATTGCATTCCCGTTGGTTCGCCCACAATGGCTAAGTTTATTGTTGGCAAGTGTTTAATAAGTGCACTTACTCCATTATTTCCTGAGATTTCCTCTTCGGCAGTTGCGGCAAAAATTAAGTTATATGGCAAGTTGGCCTCGTGATAAAACCGTTTAAATACTGCATATAAACATAACAATGGTCCGCCTGCATCGTTTGCTCCTAAACCAAATATTTGATTGTTTATGATGCTCGCTTCATAAGGATTTTTTGTATAACCGGAGTTAGCTTTTACAGTATCGGTATGCGAGTTTAATAATATAGTTGGCTTCGATTCATCAAAATAAAGATTGATACAATACACATTATTTAATACACGTTTATAATCAATTTTATCTTGTGCAAACCAGTTTTCAAAAAGTAATACAGCATCATGCTCTGTCTTGCTTAATGATGGTGTTGCAATAAGCATTTGCAACCGTTTAACTGTTTCTAAATAAGCGTTAGTTAGCCACTTTTGTTCCTGTATCATGCGCTATATTATTTAGGTTAAACGTATTTGCATTACGAATATAAACAGCCAAAACACCTTGTGATATTGCATTAAATGCATTATCAATTTTAGGAACCATTCCTGAATGAATTGCTCCATCTAATTTAAGTTGTTCGTATTTTTCTTTATTCAATTCTTTAATTAAAGATGCAGGATTATTTACATCTAAGAGTACACCATCTTTTTCAAAACAAAAGTGCAAATTGGTATTGTACCAAGTGCTTAGTTTTATAGCAAGGGTTGATGCAATTGTATCGGCATTGGTGTTTAATAATTGCCCTTTGTTATTGTGTGTAATAGGTGCAATTACAGGCAGCATATTGTTGGTAAGCAATAGTTGTAATAATTTTACATTTATGTTTTCTGTTTGCACATCACCCACAAAGCCATAATTTATAGGGCTTTCCAAACGTTTATCAGCAGGTATTAAATTTCCATCTGCACCACAAAGGCCAATTGCATTTTTTCCATTTGCTTGTAGCAATGCAACAATTTTTTTATTCACCAATCCGCAATAAACCATGCTAGTAACATCTAAGGTTGCTGCATCAGTTACACGCCTACCTTCAATTTGTGTAACTTCAATATTTAGTTTTTTGCACAAATCTGTAGCAATAGTTCCACCACCATGTACCAATATAAATAAGTTGTCTGTTGTACTAAGTCTGTTTATAAACTCAGCTAAATTTGTTGGATTATCTATTACCTGCCCACCAATTTTAATAATATGTAAATTAGGTTTAAGCATGGTTTTCAAGTATCTTTTTTAGCACTGTTTGCGCAGCAAATAATCTGTTGTGTGCTTGTTGTTGAATCAAAGAATTTGGGCCATCAATTAATGCATCAATCAATTCTACATTTCTTCGTACTGGCAAACAATGCATAATTTTAGCTTGATTGCTCATTGCAAGTTTTTGTTCGTTTAGCAACCAATCTTCACCTTGTAAAAATGGTTTTCCGTAATCATGGTACGATGACCAGTTTTTTACATAAACAAAATCTGCACCATTAAGCGCTTCTTGTTGGTTGTTGGTAATTGTTGCTCCTTGTGTAAACTTTTCATTTAATGATAATCCTTCTGGGTGTGTAATTACAAAATCTACATCTGCCTTACACATCCATTCGCTAAACGAGTTTGGTACAGCTTGTGGTAATGCTTTTACATGCGGTGCCCAAGTTAGTACCACTTTAGGCTTATGTGGCTTGTTCCAGCTTTCTGTTATCGTTATTAAATCGGCAAAACTTTGTAAGGGATGCAATGTGGCCGACTCTAAACTTACCACAGGAACTTTGGCATATTTTATTAGTTGATTTAGCAATACTTCCTGGTCGTCTTCCACCTTATTTGTTAAAGTAGGGAAACAACGAATGCCAATAATATCGCAATAACTTCCCAATACGGCCGCAGCATCTTTTATATGTTCAACTGTTGTTCCATTCATCACAGCCCCATCATTTAACTCAAGCGACCAACCTTCTTTATCCATGTTCATCACCATCACATTCATGCCTAGGTTTAATGCGGCCTTTTGTGTGCTTAAACGGGTTCGCAAACTTGGATTTAAAAATATTAGTCCAAGTGTTTTGTGCTTGCCTAAAGTTGAAAATTCGTATGGATTTTTTTTTATGTTAATAGCTTCTTTTACTAGTTCATTAACAGAAACTACTTGTTGTACTGATGTAAAATGTTGCATGTTTTTTATGATGCTAATAGACTTGCTAATGCGGTTAAAAATATATCTGCTTCTTGTTTATTTAAATTAAGCGCAGGTAAAATACGTAAGGTGTTTTTGTTTGATGATGCTCCAGTAAAAATATGGTGATCAAATAATAATTTGTTACGAAGCGGAGCGCATGGTTCATTTAATTCAATACCAATCATCAACCCCAAACCGCGTACTTCTTTTACGTTTGGCATTTGTTTTACGGCTTCTATAATATACGTTCCCACATTGGCTGCATTGGCAATTAGTTGTTCTGATGCAATTACATCAAGCACGGCAATTGCTGCCGAACAAGCCAAATAATTACCACCAAATGTAGTACCTAGCATACCATGCTTAGGTGTAAACTTATTACTAATTAATACGCCACCCACCGGAAATCCATTGCCCATTCCTTTAGCTACAGTAATACAATCTGCTTGCACATTTGCATGTTGATGCGCGAAAAAATGTCCTGACCTTCCATAGCCAGATTGCACTTCGTCAAGTATCATAATTGCGCCCGTTTTGTTACATAATTTGCGCATTAGTTTTAAAAACGAAGCATTGGCAATATTTACTCCACCTACTCCTTGAATACCTTCTACAATTACTGCACAAATTTCATCTGTAAGGTTGGTTTTTAGTGCTTCTTCATCATTAAACGGAAGAAAAATTATGTTGTCTGTTTCGTTAATTGGTGCAATAATTTTTGCATCATCTGTCGCACTAACAGCTAACGAAGTTCTTCCATGAAACGACTGACTAAATGCGATAACTTTTTTTCTTCCATTATGGAATGAAGCCAGTTTTAATGCATTTTCATTTGCCTCGGCACCCGAGTTACATAAAAATAATTGGTAATCGGGGTATTTAGATATGGCTCCTAATTTAGTGGCAAGTTCGTCTTGTAAAGGTATTTTAACCGAATTAGAGTAAAACGCTATCTCATCAAGTTGTTGTTTTAAAGCTTGCACATAATGAGGGTGTGTATGGCCAATAGAAATTACCGCATGGCCACCATAAAGATCTAAATATTTTGTGCCGTTTGCATCCCAAATATACGAACCTTCTGCTTTTGTTGGTTCAATATCAAAAAGCGGATATACATCAAATGTTTTCATATTAAAATAAGCTTGCTTTAAGGTTTAATCCTGTTGTTTCTGGTAATCCCAAAATAATATTCATATTTTGTACTGCCTGTCCTGATGCGCCTTTTAAAAGGTTATCAATAGCTGCATGTATCACTAATTTATCACCTTCTTTTTCAAGATGAATAAGGCATTTATTGGTGTTAACTACTTGTTTCAAATCAATCATATTTTGGCTTACATGTGTAAATGCAGCCAGTTCGTAAAATGAATTGTATAGACGGTAAGCATCTTCTAAACTTGATGCGTAGGTTGTGATTGTACTGATGTAAATTCCTCTTGCAAAATCTCCACGCCATGGAACAAAATTTATAGGCACTTGCTTGCCTTTTAGTTGTGTAGTAGTTTCTCTCACCTCGTTCATGTGTTGATGGGTAAGACTTTTGTATGCCTGTATATTATTGCTGCGCCAGCTAAAGTGCGATGTTCTGGATAAACCTTGGCCAGCACCAGTTGAGCCAGTTACTCCTGTTATGTATACTTCGTTTAGTTCTTTATTTGCTGCTAATGGCAATAGTGCTAACTGAATTGCAGTAGCAAAACATCCAGGGTTTGCAATGTATTGTGCTTGTTTTATCTGAGCCATATTTAACTCAGGCAAGCCATACACAAATTGTTTACCATTAAAATTGTTGTTGGTTGTTAACCTAAAATCTTGCGATAAATCAATAATTTTAACCGCATTGTTAATGGGATTTGCTTCCAAAAATTTCTTTGCATCTCCATGCCCTACACATAAAAATAGCACATCAATATTTGTGGTATTAAATACATCAGTAAAGGTTAAATTGGTATCACCAACTAAGTCGTTATGTATATCTGATAAAGGCTTGCCAGCATTGCTATTGCTATGTGCAAAACTAATATGTGCATTGGGGTGATTTAATAATAATCGAATTAGTTCACCACCAGTATATCCTGCTGCTCCAATAATGCCAATGTTAATTTTCATCCTTTAAGTTAGTATTAAGTTGATGATGAATGGAAAGTTGGTTACCGAATATTTTTGTAAATCCTTTTACATCTTCCGCTGTCCAAGAGTTGTTCATTTCGCCATAACTTCCAAAAGCATTGTTCATCAAATCATGTGTTGATTCAATTCCGTTTATTACAAATCGGTATGGAAATAAAGTAATAAATACTTTGCCAGTAACTTGTTGTTGCGAGTTGGTAAAATACGATTCAATATCACGCATTACGGGGTCTAAAATCTGACCTTCGTGTAGCCAGTTTCCGTAAAATTGTGCAAGCGTATCTTTCCAATTTAATTGCCATTTAGTAAGCACATGTTTTTCTAATTGATGATGCGCTTTTATAATTAGCATTGGTGCTGCGGCTTCAAACCCAACTCTTCCTTTTATGCCTATTATGGTATCACCCACATGTACATCTCGGCCAATACCAAAAGGGGCTGCCAAGTTTTGTAGGTGTTGAATGGCTTCTACTGAATGGTTAAATGAAATGTTATTTACGGCTACCAATTCTCCTTTTAAAAATGTTAGCTCAAGGTTTTCTTTTTCTGTTTTGGTTACTGGTATTGGCCAAGCTTCGTCTGGCAACATTTGGTTTGATGTAAGGGTTTCTTTTCCACCTACACTTGTTCCCCAAAGTCCTTTATTAATAGAGTATGCCGCTTTTTCAAAATTTAGTTCAACGCCTCTTTCTTTTAAATAATTTATTTCCTCTTGGCGGCTAAGTTTTAAATCGCGAATGGGCGTAATAATTTCTAATCCTGGTGTTAAAATCTGAAAAATCATATCAAACCTAACTTGGTCGTTTCCGGCACCTGTACTGCCATGTGCAACTGCATTGGCATTTAATTTTATAGCATGTTCGGCAATATGCAATGCTTGGCTTAAGCGCTCGGCACTTACACTTAATGGATAAGTATTAT
>JAGPCI010000181.1 GCA_018058165.1 Bacteroidia bacterium | reverse complement strand
CGTGCAAGCCAAACACCCGAGTAATATACCGGAGCAGGTATGTTGGATTTTAAATGATGAATTATTTTAGCATATAAAAATGGCGAAACTTCTGCTCGTTTAATACCATCAATGCTTTGCAAGCTTTTATCTATTAATTGCTGATTTAAATTTTCCATTAGAATATTAGAAGTAGTATTTTAAAATTACTTGCGCCTTGTTGTAAGTTATTTTTGTAATAGCCAAGTAATGAGTTTTTTAAATTTTTGTTAGCCCTAAATAAAAGCGACTCAACACTAGGCACGGTGTTGTCCATTATTATAGCAATTTCTTGATTTGATAAACCTTCAATTTTGCTTAATGTAAAAGCAGTTTGTTGGTTTTGGGGAATTTGTTTAATGGCAAAAAATAAGGCTGCCGCATGTTCTTTATTTTCGAGGGCAATTCCTGGATGATTAAAATGCGGTGCATCGTGTATGAGTTCATTGTCCGAATTAAAAAGCGAAGTAACAAAGGCAAAACGTTTTTTGCTTTTTTGCTTTTTAAGGTGGTCGTAACACTTGTTTAAGGTAATTTTATAAACCCAAGTTTTAAGCGAAGCTTCTTGTTTAAATTTCCCAATAGATTTATAAATTTCAATAAATACTTCTTGCGTGTTGTCTTCGGCTTCTTGTTTATGTTGTAATAAATTTAAAGATGTGTTAAAAACGATATCTACATATTTTGAATATAGCATTTTAAAGGCAGATTCATCGCCATTTAAAACACCATTTATCAAATCGTTTTCGTCCAGCATTTATTGGTTGTTTGGGTTAATTTATTTTGCAATGTGAGCATAATTAAATCTAAAATCAATATAAATAAAAAAAGGCGCCTACTAAAACGCCTATTTTGTGCTAATTAAAACAAATATTTAGTGGCTTTGTATGCGCATTGTAGGAAATTATTAAAATACACCATATCATTGTATTTCAATTACAAGTATATCAGATTGTACTTGTTTTTGATTGAAACAAAATTAATATTAAACCCATGATTGCCACTAAAAAATACTTTGTACTGCTTGCCCTAGTTAGTATTGTTTTTAGTTCGTGTAAAAAAGAAACCATAGATGGTAATGGAAACAAACCACGTAGGAATGAGTTTAGCACTTGGTTGAGTAAATCTGCTACACAATATGATGGGTATATTTTATATACTGCTAAATGTGAAAGTTGGACTGATACAAATAATACCGTACATAAAAGTGTGAATTATTATGGCACTGCTAACTTTTATGATTACCCGCTAACCCAAGGATTAAATGTTGGTAATGTAAATATTGGAAGTATAGTATTGCCTGCAGATTCTATTAGGTATGGCAGGATGACTTATGCATATACTATTGCCAATGTAAACGATTCTGCTAATACAACTCAATTTGGCAACAATACTTCATTTCAAGTAGCAGGCGGTTCGGGATATGCCAATATTAATGTAAATATGTATCTACCTAAATTAATATATTTGGTACCAGAAGCAAACAATTTCGCTACTCCAGTAATTTTAAAATCCTTTTTACCCAAGTCAATTTTTTGGTATAATGATGGCCGTAATCAAGAAGGCGTAGTGATGATGGTTGAATATAATGGATTTAGATCTAACTTTAAAGACCCAGCATTAAGTGGCACCTCTTTTTTTAATAATCCTGTTAGAGTTAATGATACGGGAAGTTCAGACATTACAGAAGCAATGTTAGTAGGAATTCCTTCGGGTGCTATCATAACATTGCATGTTGGCAGGGCATCAGAAAAAATAGTTACAGATGCCAACGGAAAAGTGGTTGTAGTATCTGCTATGGCATACACAAGCCAAGACTATATTTACCAGCATTAATGATAGCACAATATCTCGTTAATCATTGCAAAAAAAATAGGCTGTCTTAAAAAAAGACAGCCTATTTTATAATAGTATTATTTAAAATTACAATTAACTTATCATATCAAACCCAACATAAGGAACCAATGCTTTTGGAATTTTAATTCCTTCGGGTGTTTGGTTGTTTTCTAGTATTGTAGCCAATATACGTGGCAATGCCAATGCGCTTCCATTTAAAGTATGCACCAATTGGTTTTTACCATCTTTGGTTTTGTAACGACACTTTAATCTGTTTGCTTGAAAGCTTTCGAAGTTTGAGGTTGAACTCACCTCTAACCAACGTTGTTGTGCTGCGCTGTAAGTTTCAAAATCGTAAGTTAATGCCGATGTAAATCCCATATCGCCACCACACAAACGCAAAATACGGTAGGGTAGTTCAAGTTTTTCTAATAAACCTTGTACATGTTTTACCATTTCATCTAAAATAGCATACGATTGCTCTGGAGTTGCAATTTGTACAATCTCAACTTTCTCAAATTGATGTAACCTATTTAATCCACGAACATGTGCGCCCCAGCTTCCAGCTTCTCTTCTAAAACAAGGCGAGTATGCTACATTTTTAATGGGCAATTCTTCTTCTTTTAAAATTACATCACGGTAAATATTGGTAACAGGAACCTCGGCAGTAGGTATCAAATATAAATCATCCACTTGTGCATGGTACATTTGTCCTTCTTTATCGGGTAATTGGCCAGTGCCAAATCCACTTGCAGCATTAACCAAAAACGGAGGAACAATTTCTTCGTAGCCAGCTTTCATGGCTTCATCTAAAAAAAAGTTTACTAAGCCACGTTGCATTCTTGCGCCTTTGCCTCTGTAAACAGGAAAACCCGCACCAGTAATTTTAGTACCCAATTCAAAATCAATTAAATTGTATTTGGTAATTAATTCCCAATGTGGTACAGCGCCATCAGCAAGCACCGGAACCTCACCATTTTGGTAAACGTTTAAGTTTTCTTCGGGTGTTTTACCTTCGGGTACTATACTATTTGGTGTATTAGGTAAGGTAACTAGTTTTGCAAAAAGTTCTTCTTCTAATTGTTTAGCAGTTTCTTCTAATTGCTTAACCGACTCTTTTAAATTAGCCGATTGTGTTTTTAAAACTTCCGCCTCATCACGCTTGCCATTTTTCATTAACTCGCCAACTTGCTTAGCAATTTTATTTGCTTCGGCTTGGTTGGTTTCCATTTGTTGTTTGGCAGCTCTTGCTTTTTCATCAAGCGTAATTACCTCATCAACCACAATGGCAAATGCAGGGTTACGTTTGTTTAAACGCTCTTTTACCTCTTGGGTGTTTTCTCTTAATACCGCTAGTTGTAACATATTAAATTACGTTGCTTGGGTGTAATAATTTAAGGCCTAACCTTTAAATTTATGCTTCGTTAATAATCACTTTTTCCATCACATCACCTTGACGTATGGCATCAATCACTTCTAAACCTTCTACCACTTTACCAAAGCAAGTGTGGTTTCTATCTAAGTGTGCAGTATTGGTGCGGCTGTGGCAAACAAAAAATTGTGAACCGCCTGTGTTTCTTCCAGCATGTGCCATTGATAAAACACCTTTATCGTGGTATTGATTTTCGCCAGTTAACTCACAATCTATATTGTAACCTGGGCCACCATTACCAATGCCATTTGGACATCCACCTTGTATTACAAAATCAGGAATTACACGGTGAAATGTCAAGCCATTGTAAAACCCGCTTTGGGCTAATTTTATAAAATTAGCAACTGTATTAGGCGCATCTTTTTCGAAAAATTCAATTTTCATAACACCTTTTGCGGTGTGTATTTCAGCTGTTTTAGTCATAATATTTTTTATTTAAGGGATTGCAAAAGTACACTTTTATAATTAAAAAGAATACTGGTTTTACTTGCTTGTGTAACGTTACATGCCCTTGTTTGTTTTTGTGGTTAGGTATTTATTGTTATATTTAGCCTCAATTTAGCAACTAATTTATGGCCCATGTACCACAATTAATAATAGATTTAGCATTAATTTTATTTTCGGCAGGTGTTGTTACTTTATTATTTAAAAAACTAAAACAGCCCGTTGTATTAGGATATATTATTGCTGGTGTATTAGTTAGTCCTAATTTTTCGCTTTTCCCTACGGTAACTGATATCACTAATATTAGAATTTGGGCTGATATTGGTGTTATATTTATGCTATTTAGTTTAGGCTTAGAGTTTAGTTTTAAAAAATTAATTAGGGTTGGTAGTACAGCAGCCATAACGGGTTTGTTTGAAATTACTGCCATGCTTTTTACAGGATATTTTGTAGGCCAACTGTTAGGTTGGGGCAAAATGGATAGCTTGTTTTTAGGTGGAATTATTGCAGTTTCATCAACCACCATAATTTTTAGGGCTTTTGATGAGTTGGGTTTAAAATCCAAAAAGTTTGCGGGCATAGTAATTGGTGTTTTAGTGATTGAAGATTTGGTGGCCGTTTTATTAATGGTATTATTATCTACAGTTGCCGTAAGCCAACAATTTCAAGGAACAGAAATGTTAGCATCTGTGTTAAAACTATTGTTCTTTTTAGTACTTTGGTTTTTAACGGGTATTTATATTTTACCTGGGTTTTTAAAAAAAGCAAGTCAACATATTAATGATGAAACTTTATTAATTATATCCATTGCGCTTTGTTTAGGAATGGTTTTAGTTGCTGCAAATGTTGGTTTTAGTGCTGCATTGGGTGCGTTTATTATGGGCAGTATTTTAGCAGAAACCACACAAGCAGAAAGGATAGAACATGTTATTAAATCGGTTAAGGATTTATTTGGTGCAGTGTTTTTTGTGTCGGTTGGTATGTTAATCGACCCAAATATTTTGTTAGAGTATGCAGTGCCTGTTATTGTGCTAACCTTAGCTGTAATTATAGGTAAATCATTATTTGTTTCGAGTGGTGCATTATTAAGCGGACAGCCCTTAAAACAAAGTGTGCAAGCCGGAACCAGCATGACGCAGATTGGTGAGTTTAGTTTTATTATTGCCAGCTTAGGATTAACACTTAATGTAACCAGCGATTTTTTATATCCTATTGCAGTGGGTGTTTCGGTTATTACCACTTTTGGCACACCATATTTTGTTAAATTATCCGACCCCATTTATCTATTTTTAAAACGCGTATTACCACAAAAATTTCTCGATGCAATTGATACATACAGTACGGGTGCGCAACATATAAATGCCGAAAGCGATTGGCAAATTGTACTAAAATCATTTATACAAACAGTAGTTTTTAACTCGGTTATTTCTGTTGCAATTATTTTGGTTTGTTTAAAGGTTGTTTACCCTATTTTTATTTTATGGGGTTTGTGGGGTAGTATTATCACAGTAATAATTGCACTAGCTTTTATGGCTCCATTTTTATACATGCTTACCACTAAAAGGGTTAATAAACAATCGTACACACAATTGTGGTTAAATAAATATAACCGTGGACCAATAATAGGAATGGAGATGTTGCGTTTGGCTTTAGCGGTGTTTTTAATTGG
>JAGPCI010000180.1 GCA_018058165.1 Bacteroidia bacterium | reverse complement strand
TCAATTAAAGAAATGGCCACCAAACTCCACATTGATGAAAGTACATATGCTATGCTTGAGCGAGGTGAAATAAAAATTTCTGCCAAACGAGTAGATGAATTGCTTGTGGTATTTAGCATGAGTTACGGTTTTTTGGATGGTATTGAAAACAGATTATCGCAATTAGGTAACTAACATTTAAAGTAGTAACGTATTTGTTACATTTAGTTTATTTTAAGTGTAAACTTTAAACCCGTTTATCCCCCTTCCTTTTTAAATCAAATCAATCAAAGTTTTAACATTGTTTTGATTGCAAAAAGCCGTTTTTAGAATTTCTTTTCGTTTGGTTAAATTACTTTCATCAAAGGGTATTGTAAATAATTTCTTCAGTTCAGCTTTCATGCTTTGTGCATCATTAGCAATGGTGCATAAATTTGCAAGGCCTGTGTTTTCTACCATTAAGTTATTTACCAATGCCCAACGCCCTTGGTACAACACATTAATAAGTTTTAGCTTAATACCTGTACTCTGAAAAGTAGGTAAAATATTTACTTGGGCATCTTGTGTTAGCTGTGCAATTTGGGCAGTAGTTACATGTTGTAAAAGTTTAATGTGTGGGTAGTTTTCTACAGCCTTTTTTAAGGCTGCTGATGGATTATTTCCTGCAATTACAAATGGCGTTTCAATATCATTAAAAACATCATTCACTAAAAACCTTGCAGCTTCATCATTTTCGCCTACACTTAATTTACCATGGTATAAGGCAAAATTGCCTTTGCCTGGCTTAGCTGTTACTTGTAGGTTTGCATGAAAAGCAGGTAATAATTTTACATGTTGGTATCGCTTTTTTAGCACAGTAACATCGTTTGGCGAAATGGCTAAAATATGGTTAGCGTATTGTAATACTTGCTCAAATTTTTCTAACCTATCTGATTCTTTTGCAAAAAAATATTTTTTAAAAAAGTTGGTCTCTACTTCTTCAAGTTTTCTGTAGTAATCGTGCTCAATGTTGTGCATCCTTACTAGCTTATTTCTGTTAGCCAATAAGGGTTCGTTTAAAAAATAACAAGCGTGTAATCCTTCAAAAAGTATGGGCGCATTATTTACCAATAAATTTTGCAATAAAGTTGCATCATTTCTTGTTGAAACAATATAGGGTAAACTTCCTACAAAAGGATTTACAAAGGTTCTGCGGGGATAATAAAATACTTTTTCGCAAAGTTGGTTAAGCTCTTGTGCTTGTGCTCTGCCATACTCAAAAATATGTAAGGTAATTTCTACTCCGGCTTCTTTTAGTGCTTTTAGTTTATAATATACATCAATTACTCCACCATAATTTGGCGGAAAAGGATTATCAAAACTTATTACATGTAACTGTTTACTCATTTAAAACCTTTTTGTAAAGTGCTATTAAGTGTGTTTCTTGGGTTTGCCAGCACCATTGTTCGGCTGCCACACTGCAATTATCAACCATTTTTTTGTAAAACAAATCATCAGTTAATAATTGTTGAATGGCTTGTGTTATGTTGGGCACTAAATTGGCACACAATACTGCTACTTCAACTTGTTGGTTTAAGGTTTTATATTCTTCAAAATTGGCACAAACACTGGGTACTTTTGCTTGCACATAATCAAAAAACTTATTTGCAATACTGTACCTGTAACTCAAGCTTGTGCCATCAAGTAAATTAATACCTACTTTGGCTTGTAAGGTAATTTGGTGTAGCTTATCGGGACTAATTTTACCCAACATTTTTACTTTAGTGTTTAAGTTTAAAGCGCTTATTAATGCTGTTATTTTGTCTTTTAAAAGTCCATCACCTGCTATCCATAATTCCGCATCAATAGTTTGCATGGCATGTATGGTTTCTTCTATTCCTCTGCCAATATTTAAATCGCCTTGGTACAATACAATATTTTGTTTTGGTTGATTTGGTACAACAGCTTTTTTAACGGGCATGTTATAAATCACATCAAATGTTTTGTGGTATTGTTGGTTAAAAATTTCTGCCAATCTTGGGCCAACAGTGTAACGGGCATTGCATAACGGAACACATGTATTTAAAACCGTTTGCCATATTTGTTTGATAAAATTACGTTGGTGCAACTCGGGTACTTCAGTAAAATACTCGTGTGCATCAAACACTAATTTTTTATTTTTTAACTTAGCCGCAATTGCACAAGGTATAATGGTATCCGCATCTACTGCGCTAATTAATGCACATTTTGCCATTAATAAAAACCACAATAATTTTAAATTAAACTCTAAGTAAAACAGCGCACCACTTTCAAATACACATTTTATGCGATGTTGCTTAAATGGCATTTCGGCTAATGGTAATGATTGCGACCTACTGCGGCCAACCAAAGTAACACCAAAACCAGCATGTTGCAGTGTGGCACAAATGCGCTGCATGCGTTGGTCGGTTACTAAATCGTTGGTTACGGTAAATATTAATTGCTGTTGTGCCAAATTAATTGGTGTTGATTATTGTAGCGCAATTTATCATTATCTAATAAGTATCGAATAATTGTGGTAATTTTTTCGGGTTTATGTTCGGGAATGGCTTTTACTAAGTTGGTTACATGCATAGCATTTTTTGCCAAAAGCTCCATAATTCGGTTTTCTATTAATTTTGCAGCTTCTGTTTTTACCTCATTGCTCTGGTTATTTAGGCAAACATCACAAATTCCACAATCTTCACTCCCAAATTCATTAAAATATTCCACTATAATTTTGCTTCTACAGCGGTGTATGTTATTTGCATAACCTATCATAGCTTCTAGCTTTTGGTAAGCAACTTGTTTGCGTTGTTGTAAGAGTGCTTTTCTTAAATCAATTAATTCGGCAGCTACACGTTGCGTTGTAAATGTTATTTGTGGTTTATCTTTTTGTGGTTGATAATCGGCCAAACCAAGTTTATTTAATTGAATTAAAAACTTGGTAAAAACCTGTTCATCAATTTTAATTCTCTTGGCAATTTGCTGTTCGTTTATGCGCACATAATTATCAAACATGCCACCATAACTCCGCAGCAATACCTTTATCATATCATCGTACTTTTCATTTTCTACCTGAAACTTATACAACACCTCATGGTTAACAATAAACTTAAATTTAGATGGTTCAAAAAACGACTCTGTTAATGCAATTAAATCGCATTGTTGTAAAAGCTTAAGTGCAGGATAAACTACTTGTACACTTAGGTTAAATCGTTGCACAAACTCGGCCATATCAAAGTCGAAACTACGGTCTAAATTTGCACCAATAGGTAAACTATAATAATTGCATAAAGCTTGGTAAACACGTTTAATTTCTTCCTCTGGCGGAAAAGCTAAACTCAATTTATGTTGTGCAGTACTTTCATCACCTTCGTGGTGCAATAAAACACAATATGCCTTGTTTCCATCACGCCCCGCACGACCAGCTTCTTGGTAATAACTCTCAAGCGATTCTGGCATTTCGTAATGCACCACCACGCGCACATTTGGTTTGTCAATTCCCATTCCAAATGCATTGGTGCACACTATAATTCTGGTTTTATCTTTAATCCAATCTTCTTGTTTTTGTGCCCTAATAGCATGTGGTAATCCTGCATGATAAAAATCGGCAACTATATTATTTCTCCTCAAGTAAGTACTTAAATCTTGGGTTTGTTTTCGGTTTCGAACGTAAACCAATCCACTACCATTTACGCGTTTTAAAATGTGTACCATACGTTCCAATTTTTGTTCGGTATAGTTTACCACATAACTCAAATTATCGCGGGTAAAACTTTTGCTAAATACATTGTGTTTTTTAAATCCTAATTTCTCTTGTATGTCAATAACCACTTGCTGTGTAGCCGATGCAGTTAATGCCAAAACGGGTACATTGGGTAATAATTCACGGGCTTCGGCAATCATTAAATACTCTGGTCTAAAATCGTATCCCCATTGGCTAATGCAATGCGCTTCGTCAATAGCTAATAAAGTACAATTTAAGTAGGGTAGGCGGTCTTTAAATTTGGTTGATTTTAATCTTTCGGGTGATAAATATAAAAACTTATATGCTCCATTTTGAGCATTTTCTAAAGTTAACATTTGTTCCCTCATGCTCATTCCGCTATAGATTGCAGCAGCACTAATGTTTCGTTGTTGCAATTGTTCTACTTGATCTTTCATTAAAGCAATTAGCGGACTAATTACTAAACACAAGCCATCTTTTGCCAATGCCGGTACCTGAAAACAAATAGATTTACCTCCACCAGTTGGCAATAGTGCAAGTGTATCATTACCCGCTAAGGTTGCGTTAATAATGTCTTCTTGCAGGGGCCTAAATTTATCGTAGCCCCAGTATTGCTTTAGTATTTCGTGGATAAGCACTTTTGTTTGTTAAAATATTAGCGAGGCTTTAGTGTAATATCTTGAGGTAATAGATAAATTTTTCGACTACCATTTGGCGTTTCATACAAGCATTTTATGCCAAAGGTATCAATGCCAATTATTTTTCCGCTAAATGCACTTCCATTAATGTTTAAAGTTACTTCATCGTTAACTTTAATTTTGTATCCATTAATGTCTGTCGTGTATGGATAGTTATTTTCTATACTTCTTATCCTTGCAGGAAAAAAAGTAGAATCTTCGGTGTAAAATCCTTTGTAGTTGGCATTAATTGTTTCGGGGTTAAAATCAATAATGTCGGCATTAATTATTACTTGTGTTTTACGTAAAATTAAAAGGTATGATATTTTAAAATCAACCGTAACATTGCCCAATAACATTGCTTTTTGTAAAGGATATTTTTGATGTATATTGTTTAATGCTTCTTGTACTAAAGCATTTTTATATAAACCACCAATGCCCAGTAATTGTATGGTTTCGGCCTTGCCATTTGCTTTGCCCGCTATTCTAAATTGGTTATTGGTAATGGATGCACTGCTTAGGAAGTTGCCTTGGTGAAAAGCACAACTTGATAAGGAGAATAATACTGCGATTAATACAAAGTTTTTCATGTTGTTTAATGGTTTAGTTTTTTAAATTATAGTTCGATTACACCGTCTTTCATTACTAATTTTCTATCGGCACGGTTTGCTAAATTTTCGTTGTGGGTTACAATTACAAAGGTTTGATTAAACTCTTGTTTTAGTTTAAAAAACAAATCATGTAATTCTTCTGCGTTTTTCGAATCTAAGTTACCACTTGGTTCATCAGCAAATACTACTTTTGGATTATTTATTAATGCACGAGCTACTGCAACTCGTTGCTGTTCGCCACCCGAGAGTTGTTCTGGCTTGTGGTAAATGCGTTCGCTAAGGTTTAAATAAGTCAATAATTCTTTTGCACGTGTTTCTGTAGCTTCTTTATTTTTACCACCAATCCAAGCCGGAAAACATATATTTTCTAATGCATTAAATTCTGGTAATAGTTGGTGAAACTGAAATATAAATCC
>JAGPCI010000179.1 GCA_018058165.1 Bacteroidia bacterium | reverse complement strand
ACAGAAGTACTTAATAACAATACCATAAATGTAGAAAACTTAACAAATGGCATCTACTTTTTAACTTTTGAAAACCAAGGTAAAACAGTAAGACAAAAGTTTGTTAAAAATTAATTTTAACTCAATAATATTACACAAAAAATCCCCGGTAGTTATTAGCTATCGGGGATATTTTTGGTGTATAATTATCCCTTTATTACAAATTAGTCTTACATTATAAATTATATAAATCAAATAATTTTGTAATTATTTTATGGTTTTATGTAACAATTTGCTATTTAATAAAGTATACTTTTGGTTACTAAATATTTATGGTTATGAAAAAAGAAAGCACTAATAATTCAAACATTGAGAACACTAAAAAGGACGAAGAAAAACTACCTGGTTATCCTTCCTATCCATCAAGTGATGATATTTTTAATCAATTTATAGAAGAAGGAGAAATCGACCCAGAAGATATTACAAAGAAAAAGGCACCAAACGAGGTAGCTGGTACAAGTAATGAAAAAGATTTTACTGAAACAGTAACTGGTAGCGATTTAGATATTCCTGGAGCAGGATTAGATGATGCAATGGAAGAAATTGGTAGCGAAGATGAAGAAAATAATTATTACAGTTTAGGTGGCGACAATCATGATGACTTAGACGAACGCACAGGTGTGGAGCCTATTGATTAAGATGAAAAGTAAATTATTTATAGTAAGTTTCTTAATAAAACACTCGCTTTATAACGAGTGTTTTATTTTGTATTTATTACTTAATTTATAAATAATTTATTACAATAATCTGTAATTAAATCCTTTTTGGGTATATAAAATTATGGCTAAAAAACGATATCTAAATTTACTATTTATTCGCTTTCAAACTGTTGTAAAAACCTTACATCATTTATAGAAAATACGCGTAAATCTTTAACATTATATTTTAGCATGGTAATTCTTTCAATGCCCATTCCAAATGCAAATCCTGTATATTCATCAGAATTAATTCCATTTGCTTCAAGCACATTTGGATCTATCATTCCACAGCCTAAAATTTCAACCCAACCAGTGTATTTACACACATTACATCCTTTACCTTTACAAATTATACATGATATATCCATCTCGGCACTTGGTTCTGTAAACGGAAAATAACTTGGCCTAAAACGTATGTTAAATTCTTTACCAAACATTTCGGTTACAAAGTGATAAAGGGTTTGTTTTAAATCGGCAAACGAAACATTTTTATCAATGTAAATTCCTTCTACTTGATGAAAAAAACAATGAGCACGAGCAGAAATCGCTTCATTTCTATAAACTCTACCCGGCATTATTGCACGCAAAGGCGGTTTTTGGTTTTCCATTAACCTAATTTGTACGCTTGATGTATGAGTGCGCAATGCAATTTCTTTATCAATAAAAAAAGTGTCTTGCATGTCGCGAGCCGGATGGTTTTCAGGAAAATTTAATCCAGAAAAATTATGCCAATCATCTTCAATTTCGGGCCCATAAGCTAAACTAAAACCAATTTTACTAAAAATCTCATTTATCTGTTTTTCTATTAAAACCAATGGATGTCTTGAACCCAATTTTAAAGGCTCACCCGGTAAAGTTAAATCTTGTTTATTAACTTCATCTAACATTTCGTTAGCAAAATTTAATTGAGCTTCATCAAATTTTGTTTGTGCAGCTTGTTTCACCACATTCATTACCTTGCCAACTTCCTTTTTTTGGTCGTTTGGTATGGTTTTAAACTCTTCAAACAAATCATTTAACAAACCTTTGCGGCTTAAATATTTTAATCTAAACAGTTCGGTTTCCTCAGCATTGCTCAAAACAATGCTAGCTAATTCTTTTTCTACGGCTTTTAATTTTTCAATCATACTTCAAGGTCAAAACTAAGCAATTCAATTTAAAGTACTATTCACAATCGTTTAATCTTAAATATTAATTTATATAAAGGTTGTTATTGTTATTAGCGTGTTAATTTGGCGTATAACTTATTTTAAAATGTTTGTTTTTATAGTTGTTAGTGTTGGGTTAACATTTAAGTAACATTATAAAGCATTGTATTTATTGCACTTTAGCTACTTTATACACATGTGTTAATAGTTAAACTAACATTTAATTGTTATAAGTTTTATTTTAAATAAATGGGTATATAGTTTGGTTAGCTTGTTAGTAATGTCGCACTTATTAGACTGACTAGTTGATATAAATAGTTATCAACCTAAAAAGCAACGATAAAATGTCGCAATCCACATTGTATGTTGATTACTCTATTAAAACGCTCTGTTCCAAATCCCAATACGCCTTTATGTTTATTATTTCTGTGTTATATCCAATTTTTTCGGGTTGTATTAATGTATTTAAATCCCCATTATCCCAAATTCCATTATTATTTGTATCGTAAATGTATTTTATTTTATAAGTACCAGGTAACATGTAATCTATAGTAATTTGTTTACTCTGGTTAACTATATATTGATATACTACCGTTTTTTCATCATTACTTAATACTTGTAAAATATATTGATGCGTTTTATCCTTAGGAACCTTTACATTTAAAATAAGGTTAGCATAATCTTTTAACTCTTTAGTGGCATAAACAGCCTTTTCTTGTTTATTATATTGATTATAAAAATCATACAAAGCACTATCTTTTATTGCAAGCCTGTAAGTTGTTTTTGGTTCCCAATTATTAACTATTGCATACTCAAAATCGCTTATTTTTAATAAGTTATAACTAATTTGTATAGTATCCTTTTGTAATGTAATTTGTGCAGTATCTATTTTAATAATTGGGTTGTTTAAACTAAACTTAATAGTATCGTTTAACTCTAATTGTTTGGTTATTGTTAGTACTGGTTTATTGGCTTTATAAATAAATTTATGTTTTACCCTAACAACGTTATTACCGCTATTATTTGTTATATTAAATACTGTAAATGTATCGGTATTTTGGGTTGATGTAAACACATAAAAAGTATCAAATCCTGCAATATTTGGAATGTGATTTACATAAGTTTTATTACCATTATTATTTTTTACATTAAATAAATTGGGTTGATAAACAATAAATACAAATTTATTAGGTTCACGATTAAATGTATCTACTATTTTTTGTAGCGGATGAAGGTTTGGTTTAAATACTTGTAAAGTTAGCAACCTATTAATAGTATCTGTTGTATTGATATTAGTATTTAAGAATGCTTTTGCCTCTGTAGTTTCTATTTTTAAGTTTTTATTTGCATCATTAAATGCAAATATTTTAAAACTATTATTTGGTAAATTATTAATAGTAAAACTACCATCAGTATTGGTTTTAGTAATATAAATTGGTTTATTTTTTATGATGGTAGAATCATTAAAACCGTCAATATTATATAATGCTACTGTAGCTTCTGGTTCAGGTTTATTATTAAACGCATTTAGTACATTTCCGGCAACAAAATTCGAATCGATATTAGCTCCTGTAGAAAACACATAACTGTAGTTTTTTAATAAATTATTCTCTGTGTTATCGCCAATTGCATTTCCAAAGTTTATGGTGTACGTTGTGTTTGATAACAAATCATCTTTTAATTTTATTTCAAGCACTTTACCCTTATTAATAAATTCTGGCTTGTTTTCTAATGGTGGCGAAATTATTACTTGATCATTAGGCGTGTTTAATTGTATAAACTCATTAAACTTTATTTCTATTTTTGTAGCTTTAAATTTAGTTGTTTTATTAATTGGCTCAACAGAAACAACCTCGGGTGAGGTAGTATCTTTGCTTCCTCCTGTTGGATTTACTATTTGTGCACACGATGTTACCCAAATCAACCCTAAAAATAAGTAAGCATATTTTAATTTATTACGCATGTTTTACTACAAATAATAAACTACTGTGGTCGTTGTTTTTTGCCGCACTAATGGTTGATTTTAAACCTGATATAGCACCACGAATAAACTCTAATTTATTACCCATATGTACCTCACTTCTCATGCTTATATAAGGAGCATCAAAAGGCATACTTTTGGTTTCAACCACTTTAAAACCGTGGTTTTGCATTAATAAATTGAAGCTTTTTTGGTTAAAGTGGTATAAGTGGCGCGGCACATCATAACCATCCCAAAACTCTTTATAATGTTTTGCATCCCAGCTATCGCTATTTGGTACAGCAATAAACATGGTACCGGTTTGTTTTAACAAGCGCTTTAATTGTTTCATACGCTCATTTAATAAATGCACATGCTCTAGCACATGCCATTGTGTTATTACATCATAACTATTAGCCTCAAGCTTGTCGAGCTCGTTTTCGTTTTTTACGTTAAAGCCAAATTTCGTTTTAACATATTCCAAGGCTTCTTCACTCACATCAACGCCAATCGCTTTAAATGTGTTATCTCTTACTACTCCATCTAAAAAATAACCTAATCCACAACCCAAATCCATTAATAAACCATTGGGTTGATATGTTTTAATATGTTTAAGTTTTTGGTTGATGCTATAATCGCGTACTAAATCATAAACCTTATACATAAAACTAAAATCTTTCTTATTACCAGCATGCGATACATATCTATCACTTTGGTAATATGGCCCAATTTCTGCAACCGATGGCCTTGGGTTTGTAAATAAAAATGAGCAATTTGTACAACGATATAAATCGAAATGTTGGCCAGTAGCCACAAAGTCTTTACAAGTTAACTCTTTGGTTAATTGATTATGGTTACAAACTAGGCAGGTATTAAGGTTTTCCATTACGGCAAATAAAATAAAAATAAGGTGGTAATTTAAAAATAGGTTTTGTACAGGTTGTTTACTTTCTAAAAGTTATCTACCAATATGAACCATGAGCACCGAAACATCAGCTGGAGAAATTCCACTAATGCGTGATGCTTGTCCTAATGTTTTAGGCCGTTGTTTGTGTAGTTTTTCTCTTGCTTCTTTTGATATAGATTGAACGCTTAGGTAATCAAAATCATCTCGGATGTTAACATCTTCTAACCTGTTCATTTTTTCAACCACTTGTTTTTCTTTTTCTAAATAGCCTTCGTATTTTAGTAATACTTCGGCTTGCAACAAAGCGTCATCATTAAACTTATTAAGGTAGGTATTAAGTTCGGGCAACGCGTCAGTTATGTTTTTTAGCTCTACTTGTGGTCTGCTTAAAATGGCATCTAATTTATAGTTTTGAGGAATAGTTGTAGTTCCTAGCCCTTCCAACATCGGATTAATTTCTGTGGGTGTTACAGATGTTTTTTTGAAGTAACCAATTATTTCATCTGTATCTTTAATTTTTTTCTCAACCCTTTGCAAACTTTCTGCCTTTGCCAATCCAAGTTGATATCCTTTTTCTGTAAGTCGTATATCCGCATTATCTTGGCGCAGCATAATTCTATATTCTGCCCTAGAAGTAAACATTCTATAAGGTTCATCAG
>JAGPCI010000178.1 GCA_018058165.1 Bacteroidia bacterium | reverse complement strand
TAATTCCCCACCAACTCTTTGGTTTTGGCAACTAAGGTATTATTGTCTACACCTAGTCCTTCTTGTTGGTAGCTTAAAACACCTTGAGTATTAAATAACGAAATAATATTGCTGTGCGAAAAATCTAGGGGAGAAATACGCACATACTTTACTGCAACCACATTAGAGAGTTCGCGCACATCATCTAAAGTACCATGTAACAAAATCCATTGTTGGTTGTCTAAATTATTTTCTTCGGCAAATTTTTTGAGTACTTCTGGTGTATCTGTTTCTGGGTCAATACTCACCAAAACGTATTTTACATTTTTAATGGCTACCTTTTCTGCAATGCTCTTCATATCGGCCACTAGCCTAGGGCAAGCAGCCTTGCACGAAGTGTATATCATCGCTAATATAAAGGTTTTGCCCTGCATATCAACCCATTTAAAATCTTGGTTGTTTTGGGTTTTCCATTGGGTAGTTAAATTAAAAATAGATAACTCGCTAACCGAATCGGGGTTGGCCAAAACAGGTTTTTCTATATCTTTTTGTTCAACCAAATCCATTTTGCACACCGGGCAAATGCCTGGCTTGGTGTATGTTTTAGTGCCTTCGCAGTGCATTGGGCACTCGTAAGTGGCATTGTTTGAATTGTTTTTGCACGAAATAAAAACGGTTGTAATACCTATAAATAATGCAATGGTTAATAAATATACCCTCATAATTTTGTTGTTATTTTTTGATGCTTTGGGCGCACCTAAATCCTAAATTTTGAATATTAAAATTGGCTTTTATGCTTCCTCTAAATGCATAACGCATAAATGCTGCATAATTCATTAAGTCGTTGGCATTAACCGAGCCCGCTGCACAAAAAAGCTGCCTATCAGTATCACCATCTTTGCGACTTTCGCCCGATATCATCACCGAGTTAAAGTCTGATGTCCATTCCCAAACCAACCCATGCATATCCCAAACATTGTAATAGTTTTTGTAAGTACTACCAATGGTTAATAATGATGTTTTTGGCTTTTCGTAGCTGGTAATTATGCGTTGGTTAAATAAACTATCCGTTTGTGCATTTGCTTTTTTTTCGCTAGCCATTGCCACGTATTCCCATTCGTTCATAGTTGGCAATCTTTTTCCTTGGCAAGCACAATAGGCTTTAGCTGCATACCACGAAACCAATGTAACTGGCGATTTTAATAACATAGTACTTGCTAGTGTAGTATCGTTTTTCCAAAGGCGTAAATAGCTATTATCAGCAAAAATTTTCTTTACGTTTTTCTTTTGCCATTCTGGGTGTTTTTTTACAAAATCTAAATACTGTTTATTGGTTACAGGATATTCATCCAATAAAAAATCAGCAATTTTTACCGATGCACCTTCAACACCATAAAGGGGAACAAATGTTCCCCCTTTTATTTTTTTTAACTGAGTTGGTTCTTGCGCCTTAACTTGTGTAAAGCCACAAAAACCAACCAATATCCATATTAAATGTTTTAACATTTTATTTTGCTTTTCTTATCTTGTCTACCATTGCAGGAGTAACTTCTTGCTTAATCCCATTCATATCCTGGAATACATAAGTAAGCACGTTAGCTACTTCTTCGTTTGTTAATATCTGTCCTGGCATTTGGCTATTATATTTCTTTCCATTAACCGTAATTTCACCAGTTAAACCATGAAGCACAGTGGTTATTGCACGGTTTACATCTGCTTTTAAATAATCAGATTTAGCTAAAGGAGGAAATGCACCACCCAAACCTTGACCTTCAGATTGGTGACAAGCAATACATGTTCTTGCATATACGCGTTTACCCATTCTTATACGATCGTCAACTGTTTTAGCAATTGGCGCTTCTGGTGCATCTGGCGTTTTTTGCACGGTTCCACCTTCTGGATGGTAAACACCTTCTTGTATTACACCAGTATAAATAGCACTACTATCATGTCCGCCAACGGTTAACATGCCTAAAGCACCTTTATTAAATGCCCTAAAAATAGAGTGATCAACTATAATAAATGTTCCCGGTACATCTACCTTAAACTCAATCATTGCAGCACCGCCAGCAGGAATTAATGTAGTTTGTACGTTTTCGTTAATGGCAGAACCACCTTCGATATGTACACGGTCAAAAATTTCGCCAATTACGTGGAAAGATGAAACCAAACCTGGGCCACCATTACCCACATATAGCCTAACTGTTTCACCAACTTTAGCAGTAATTGCATTGTCGCCAGTTAACGCGCCTACCTTGCCATTAAACACTACATAATCAGGTTTTTCGTCAATTGCTTTTTGCATATCAAATGGCTGTAAACCTGGCTCACCATGATTTCCTTTTGTGTAAAAATCACCTTGCATAATGTAGTATTCTTTATCAACTTTAGGCAATCCTCCAGCAGGTTCAACCAAAATTAAACCATACATACCATTACCAATATGCATACCCACTGGTGCTGTTGCACAATGGTAAACATATAAGCCCGGATTTAAGGTTTTAAACGAAAATGTTTTTTGCTGACCAGGTGCAACAAAAGATGATGCTGCTCCTCCGCCTGGGCCAGTTACAGCATGTAAGTCAATATTATGCGGTAATTTGTTGTCTGGGTGATTTTTTAGTGTAAAAACTACTTCATCACCTTCACGTGTTCGTATAAAACTTCCAGGAACAGAGCCTCCAAAAGTCCAATAAACATATCTAACACCATCGGCCATTTCACCTTCTTGCTCAAGAATTTCCATGTCTACCAGTAGTTTTTTAGCAGCTCTATCGCCCACAGGAGCAGGCACATGAGGTGGCGCAGTTAATTCGGCTTTTGCTTCGCCTTCTACTTTTACTTCTTTTGGATTTTGCTTTTGCGTGCAAGAGGCCACAAATAACGCCAAGCCAATTGTTGCAATTTTTAGTTGGGTTGAGATTTTCATATTAAATTTGGTTTTTGTATTAATTAATTATTTGGTTTTAAGTCTTTTATTTGATGGCTAAATACGTTAATATCTACATTTAGTGATAGCCATGCCCAGTTTTGAATAGTTTGTGGTGTGGTTACTTTTTTTGCAATTTCCATTCCTTTAGCTGCAAACATTTGCGAGTATCCTCCAATAAGTGAAACCCCAGGCATAAAAATGTATTTATAACTTAGGTCAACCTCTGTTCCTAGCTGTTTTGATATTTTATTTGATGAAATATCAATGATATTGCCATCTGATTGAAAATTATGTATGTTTAATTGCATAGATAATTTGTTGGTAAAGCTATGGTTTGTGCCTCCATATACATCAATTAATCCTACGTTTCCGGCATGGTTGCCAACGTAAAAATAGTCCATCGAACCATAAAATCCATGGTTTGTTCCATAAAGGGGGCTAAATGCATGTTGAATGGTGTTGGCTTTGTCCATGTTATTCCCCGATACAAAATCAAACCCTAAATTGATGGTGTTTTTGGTATGTATTTTATAGTTTCCAGAAATAGAAGCCATAAATGCATTTACATTTTGCTTACCAATGTTTTGGCCCAATTGTGCATAATATAAACCATGCAACTTTAGTTTGTTTTTGTTATAAAACACATTTGCTCCAGTTGTTATTAAGTTTGATGTGCTCCATGTGCTTTTAATCGTATCAATTCCACTCTGAAAGCCTGTATTCATAAATAAGCCAGTAACGCTTAATGGCTCAGCTATTTGATAAGCAAGCCATAACATTTGCATGTGTTGATAGGGTTGTCCTTTGCTATAATAATAAGATTGAATTTGGGTTTCGTTATTGGCATTATAAGCTAAACCAAGATGTGCTTTAAAGTTGTTTTTTTCGTATTTCGAAAGTATTAAATCATGAAATCTGCCCGAAGCGTGCCAATCTAATGAGCCAAGTATCCTGTCATTATCATACGAAAGCTCTTGACGACCAATTTTAAACGATAAATTAGCAGTAGGTTTTAAATTAACCCAAGCTTCATTAAGCATAAATCCACCATAAGTTTCACTTTGAGGTTGTTGTCCCCAAACACTAAAACTTTGTCCAGCAACACCAATATCTATTTTTTGTGATGAGTACTTAGCTTTTATCCGTGAACGATTATTGACAAAAAAAGTAGGATTTTGGTTTTTACTAATTAATGTTCCTTGTCCGTTTCTAAATTCAGCCCTCGGTCTAACCTGAATATTTACATCAAAAGTTGATGGCGTTTGTTGTGCCCATATGTTAATCGATATCAATAATAAAAATATAAAAGCAATAAGGGGTGATGCATTATATTTTAGAGTGGACGTTTTAATTTGTAAGTACCTCATTTGATATTTTAATATGAGGACAAACGTATCTAACAATCGTTAGGTAATATAGGATTCAGGTTAGTTTTTAAGATGACTTGCGTCATAGTTGTGTCACCAAAAATAATAACAATAGTACAAGTGTCTGAATTAAATGATATTGAATAATTAAATAATAATGTGATTGGAACAAGCTAACATCCTTTATCCAAAAATTTCTTTTAACTTTTGTTCTCTGTACACAAAAATTTGTTCCACCTTTTTTTGAATAAAAAGGGCATTAATTATTGGTTCTAAAATCCAACCAGGCGACAAAAATTCAATTCGGTCGGTCATTTCGGTTCTTCCATCGCCCAAATTTTTAAAAGTATGGGTATGGTGCCAACGAACATAAGGACCCTTAATTTGCTCATCAATAAACTGATACGGAGGATTCCAAGTGCTTATTTTTGTTTTCCACCCAAATGGAATTCCGCTTAATTTAATTTTATAATCAATTATAGTTCCTGCAAACATTTTAATAGGCAAGGGCGTAGTAATTTTAAAAGATAACTCGGGTGGCGTTAAAGCATTAAGGTTCTCAGCTTTACTAAAAAAATCAAACACCACATTAAGCGGCTTGTCAATTATTGTAATGGTTTCTAAAATGTGCGGTTTCATTATTAATATTTGTTTGATGTAATATACAATTAAAAAGCCTAAGTGTTTTGCCTACCTTTGCATCGTGAATTATTTACGTGCAGAAAACCTAAACAAACGATATGGCGATAGGATATTGTTTGAAAACTTAACCTTAACCATCGAAAAAGGTGATAAAATAGCTTTAATCGCTAAAAATGGTACTGGAAAAACCAATTTAATGAATATTTTAGCTGGTGCTGATACAAGCGATGGCGAAGGAAAAGTTATAGTTGATAAAAATATTCAAGTAGCTTATTTGCCGCAAGATCCATATTTAGACCCAAAATTAAATGTTTGGGATGCCTTGTTTAGCAGCAACAACGAACTTTTAAAAGCTGTTGCCGAATACGAAGAGGTAATGCGTTTATCAGAAACCAATCACGATGAAGCTACCATGCTTAAATTGCAATACGCAATGGAAAAAATGGATTTGCTAAATGCTTGGGATTACGAAACAAGGGTTAAACTTATTTTAACCAAACTTAGCATTACCCG
>JAGPCI010000177.1 GCA_018058165.1 Bacteroidia bacterium | reverse complement strand
CCATTAAATCCTACATTATCAATATTCCAACCTTTAACACCATTGTTTAAATTTTGAATGCGCCATCCAGCAACAGAAATATCAGCATCTTCAAATCCATATGCATAAGGAGCTTTTATAACTGATGGTGCAATTGCATTGTATTCTCCTGCTGCATTTATTCCTGCCGCAGTTAAATTAGCAGATGAGTATATTACACTTCTAAATTGAAGCATTGCTGCTGCTGCAAAAGCTTTTTGACCTAATGTAAATACATCGGTACATTTGCCATCCATGTAATCCATATAGTTTTTAAGCATATCTGGTAAATCAGGGTTATCGCCAGTGCAAGAGTTTCTTTCCGAATCACAATCGCTACCATAATTTGGGGCATCAACAGGTGGTGTATCACAAACCCTGTCGCCTCCGCTAGTGCAATTACTTGATGTCATACCTGCACAACCACCCTGAAAAGGATGATATAATCCTATCCAATGGCCAACTTCGTGGGTTAAAGTACGCCCAGCATTATTGGTATTACCGGTTTGAATATTACCAACATAATCTGCTCTAATAACAATCCCATCAGAGTTTGGCCTAGTTGGAAGGTTGTTAGGAAACTGTGCGTATCCAAGCACAGTTCCTCCTTCAGTTGTTGTGCCAATATTTATGGTTTTTACCACCCAAACATTTAAATATTTTGTAGGGGGCCACCTGCTTAAGTTTTTGGTTGCATCGTTAGCATTTTCGGTTAAAGTACTATAAATACGGTTTATTCCATCATGTCTATTACCGTTAGGATCTAACTGAGCCAACCTAAATTCGTATTCCATATCTACAGCTAATGGATTGGTACTTCTACCGCCATTTGTGCCTGCTACTTTTCGGAAATCTTGGTTTAAAATATCAATTTGATTCATTATTTGGGCTTGTGTAATGTTTTCAGTTCCATTAATATGGATTACATGAAACACTACTGGGATATATATTATACCAGCCTTTTTTGCAAAATTCTTATTGGCTAATAATCCTTCTGCGATAATACTTGCTTGTTGGTTTGCTTTTTCCTCTTCAATTGCTATTTGCGGGTTGGCTTGTTTCATTTGGTAATGAACCTCATCTGTTCCGCAAGGGATAATCTGCTGTGCTTTAGAATTAAAAATGCTTAATGCTAAAATTGTACCTAATAATATTCTTTTCATTTAGTTATTTAAATCAACTTTTTGGTGTAGTTTAACTTGCAAGATAGAGTTAAAAAAATTAATAATGGTGGCATGGCTTTGCTGTATATTACCAAATCATTACAAAATAGGGTATTTCTTATGCCTTTATTTACCATTATTATTTATTGTTAAAATAGGTTTGATGTTTTATTTCTTAATACAAAATCGGCTAAAACTAATGCTGTCATAGCTTCTACAATGGGCACTGCACGAGGCACTACGCATGGGTCGTGCCTACCTGTGGCTACTAAATTTGTTTCTTCGCCCAAAGTAGAAACGGTGTTTTGTTTGACACGAATTGTTGCAATTGGTTTAAATGCGCACCTAAAATAAATTGGTTGCCCATTGCTAATACCACCTTGCACACCTCCACTATAATTTGTTTGTGTTGATATTTTTCCTTCTTGTATTATAAATGCATCGTTGTGGTTACTTCCATACATTGCTGCAGCATCAAAACCACTTCCAATTTCAAATCCTTTACACGCATTTATACTGAGTATGGCTTTACCTAATTCTGCATGTAATTTATCAAAAACAGGTTCGCCCAAGCCAGCATCAACACCAAGTGCAACACATTGTATAACACCTCCAACACTATCTCCTAATTGGCCAACTTCATTAATTAAATTAATCATTTGTTGGGCAGTTTTTTCATCAGGGCATCTAACAATATTTGTTTCAGTTTGCGAAAAATCTAACTCGCTAAATGGCGTATTTAATTTTACATTACCCACTTGCTGCACATAAGCATGTATGTTTATACCAAACGATTTTAAAAACAATTTAGCAACAGCACCTGCCAAAACGCGCGCAACTGTTTCGCGAGCAGATGAGCGTCCGCCACCACGGTAATCTCTTATACCATACTTGGTTTGATAAGTATAATCTGCATGTGATGGGCGATAAACATCCTTTAAATGCGAATAATCTTGGCTACGCTGATCGGTATTTTGCACTATCATACAAATTGGTGCTCCAGTAGTTTTTCCTTCAAACACACCCGATAAAATTTCAAAACTTTGATCTTCGTTACGTGGAGTAGTAATGCTACTTTGGCCAGGTTTACGCCTGTTTAATTCGTTTTGAATAAAAGTTAAATCAATTTCTAAATTACTCGGGCAACCATCAATAATAACACCTAAAGCAGTTCCGTGACTTTCGCCAAATGTGGTAATTTTAAAAAGTTGTCCGTACGAATTTCCTGCCATGATTAAATTATAAATTGCTGTTTATTCATTCAAATAAACTCATTTTATGCTATAATGTTTCAATAGTAAAGCCAACCTTACATAAATCATCCCAAAAATGCGGATACGATTTTTCTACTACGGCAGCATTTTCAACCACAACTCCATCAAACAATAATGCTAATGGTGCCAATGCCATAGCCATTCGGTGGTCTTGGTAGGTGTTAAAATTTATTGTTTGATGGTAATTAACTTTTGTAACAGGTGTGATATAAAGTTGTTGATGATTATGGCTAACATTAAAACCACATTTATTTAATTCGGTTGTAATTGCATCAAGTCTATTGCTTTCTTTATCTTGTAAATGTGCAACATTATTAAACGTGCTAGGTATATTTAACACACACATCATTACTGCCATCGACATTACCATGTCAGGGTAATTTAACATATCAAAAGTTGCTTCATCAAGCAGGTTATTGTTTTTTGTTAATGCCGCTACTTTATTTGTAAACACGGTACTTACACCTAAATTTTGCATGTGTTGTGCAATTGTTGCATCACCTTGTATGCTGTTAACATTTAAATCTTTTACGGTTAAATTAGCTTGTTTTGCAAACAAAATTATTTGATACCAAAATGCTGCTGAACTCCAATCGGGTTCAATAGTTATTGCAGTATTAGTTTGTTTTGGTTGATAAGGATTTATAACTATATCATTTAAAATGTTTACTGCAACACCAAGTTGATTTAGCAAATCGGCCGTCATGTTAATGTATGGTTTTGATGCAATTTTATCGCCCAATTTTATCACTAATCCATTTTTAAAACTTGGCGCTACTAGCATTAATGCCGTAATAAACTGACTACTTACAGAAGCATCTATGTTTACTTGGCCACCCAATATTTTTTTGCCCTTTATATGTAATGGTGCAAAACCTTTTTTATCTAAATATTTAATATCTGCACCTAAGGTTATTAATGCATCAACCAAAGCGCCAATTGGCCTTTTGTGCATGCGTTCGCTGCCACAAAGTATAACATCACTGTTTGGTGTTGCAGCATAATAGGCTGTTAAAAAACGCATACAAGTTCCTGCATTTTTTACATCAATAGTGCCAGTGGTTTTTTGCAATGATTGTTGCATAACCACACTATCATCGGCTTTAGAAATATTAATTATTGGATTGGTAAATTGTAGAACTTTTTGTAAAATTAAAACCCTATTACAAATACTTTTTGAAGCAGGAAGTGTAATATTTCCTTCAATTATTTTTGTAGGATGTTTTATTAAGAGGTTAATCATAACCCATCGTAATAGTTTAGTGCTACTGCTATTTGCGCATCGTTACAAGCGTAATCAAAACTGGCTTTTCCAATTCGTTTTAAAAGGGTAAAATTTATGGTGTCGTTGCTGTTTTTTTTATCTTGACGCATGTACGCAATGACCTCTTTTGAAAAAATATTACGCAACGAGTATTTTGGAAAATGATTTAAAATTACCTCACTAATTACGCGCAAATCACGCCCGCTTAAACCATTGTGTTCTTTAGATAAATAAGCTTCGCAAATCATACCAATAGCAATTGCTTCGCCATGCTTTAAAGGGTTTTTATCGTGTTGTAGCGAGTAAGATTCTATTGCATGGCCAACAGTATGGCCAAAATTAAGCACCTTGCGTAATCCTTCTTCGTTTGGATCTTTTTTTACAATGCGCGATTTTACTTTTATTGAACTATGTATAAGTGAAGTTAAACTTTCTACATCAAGCGTTTTAATTTGGGTTATTAATTCCCAATACTCTTCATCGGCTATTAAACCATGTTTTATAATTTCAGCAAATCCATTTAGCAATTCGCGATCGGGTAATGTTTTTAAAAAGTGGGTATATACAAATACCGAACTTGGATTTTTTATCATCCCAATTGCATTTTTTATGCCTTGGTAATCTATTCCTAATTTACCACCTATACTGCTATCAACCATAGCCAATAGGGTAGTAGGTACATTTATAAAATCAATTCCGCGTTTATAAGTTGCAGCAGCAAATCCACCAATATCTCCAATTACGCCACCACCCAAATTAATTAATACCGACTGTTTATCTGCGTTATTTGCCAGTAATTGTTCCCAAATAAATTGAAGATTTACACTGTTTTTATTAACCTCGCCACTGTTAATCCTAATCACCTTTATATCAAATAAAGTTTCGCTTAACAGCGGCAAACAATGTTTTTCGGTATTTTCATCCACCAACACAAACACTTGCGAGTACGAGCGTTCAATTAACTGACTAAGCAGTAAATCAAATACTTCTAAGCCCATATAGATAGTATATTCCTTTTGGTTGTATTCTTTCAAACGGATAAAAATTAATAATTGGTTTATGGCAAATATTAACTGGCTAAAGTTATTTTTGCGCCAACAAATTTGAGGTATTTTAAGTTAAATAAATAATTAACTCATAAAAAACTGTGCAAAGCAATACAACACACCATACCGAAGTGGTAAATTTTGATAATACAGAGGTAGCATTTAAATCGAAAAGTAATAACGATTTAAAACAGTCATATGTTCTATTTAAAGCAATAGGATTCAATTGGTTAGTAAAGGCAGGGCCAGCGATGGTTAATACTGCATTTAAGTTCGGGTTGCCCGTAAAAGGCATAATAAAAGCAACTGTATTTAAGCAGTTTTGTGGTGGCGAAAGTATGGCCGATTGCGACCAAAGCATGAACCAATTGTATAGTTATGGTGTGGGTACTATCTTAGATTACAGTGTGGAGGGTGAAGAAAAAGAAGAAAACTTTAACTATACAGCTACCGAAACTTTAGAAACAATTGCCAAAGCCAAAAGCAACCCTAAAATTCCGTTTTGCGTATTTAAAACTACAGGCTTGGGTCGCTTTGATTTATTAGCAAAAGTAACTGCAAAAGAAACACTAACCGAACTAGAAAAAGTTGAATTTGACCGTGTAAAACAACGTGTTTACAATATTTGTAAATCTGCACACGATAATGACGTGCGCATTTTTATTGATGCTGAAGAAACTTGGATACAAACAGCTATTGAT
>JAGPCI010000176.1 GCA_018058165.1 Bacteroidia bacterium | reverse complement strand
CGTTTTTACTTTACGTAATCCGCTTATTCGCCAAGCGCCATAACGTTAGAAGAACCATAAATTACGAGTGGTACTTGATATAAATGTGTTTAGGATTTAAATGAAGGATTGAATAATTGCTTGTATTGAATTTGAAATAAATTACGAAGCATTGCATCTAGCGGCAATGTTGAAAATTTATTCATCAAAAAAAGTATACACCGCATTGCAAATGGTGTGTAAATGTGGTTAAGTGTTATAAGGTGTTGTAGATAATGAGGCGTTATTTAGTGGCATAATTAAAAACGCATTTACTACTAATATGAATTATACATTATTGCAAATTACAGAAACAGCTGCGCCTAGCGATTCTATCAATTTAATCGACCTAGTTTTTAAAGGTGGACCGATTATGATTCCGTTAGCTATATTAAGTGTAATGGCTGTGTATTTAACCATCGAAAGGTTTTTAACTTTAAAAAAAGCTTCAAAATTGGATGCTAATTTTATGGCCAATATCAAAGATTTGGTTTTAAACGGAAACATAAAAGGTGCTAAGGCATTATGTGAAAGAACCAACTCTCCAATTGCACGTATGATAGAAAAAGGTGTAACCAGAATTGGAAAACCTTTGCAAGACATTGATACATCAATACACAATGTGGGTAATATTGAAGTTAATAAACTTGAAACTGGTATGCCAACACTTGCAACAATAAGCGGTGCTGCACCAATGATTGGATTTTTAGGAACGGTAACAGGTATGGTTTCCGCTTTTCATAAAATGAGTACTGCCGGTGCAAACCTTACCGTTAGTTTATTGGCTGGTGGTATTTACGAAGCTTTGGTTACAACAGTTGGTGGTTTAATTATTGGTATTTTTGCTTATATAGCATACAACCAATTAACATCAATGATTGAAAAAATTATACATCGCATGGAGGCAAGTGCTGTTGAATTTATTGACCTATTACAAGAACCCGCTTAATTATGTCATTTAAAAGACGAACAAAGGTTAAGCCCGATTTTAATATGGCATCAATGACCGACTTGGTGTTTTTGTTACTCATATTTTTTATGATAACATCAACCTTGGTTAGCCCAAATGCAATTAAAGTTAGCTTGCCTAAAGCAAATAATCAAGTTACAACGCCAAAGGCTATTGCGGTAAGTATTACTGCCGATTTGTTGTGGTATGTAAACGGAACACAAACATCGCAAGATGGTTTAGAAGCCGAATTGGGCAACCAACTTACTGCCGTAAATGCTGATGATGCAGTGGTATCTGTAAACTGCGATAAAAGTGTAGCAGTTGAAAACCTTGTGCATGTTATGAAAATATGCAATAAATTAAAGGCTAAAGTCGTTTTAGCTACACAACCAGAGTAAAATAATGATGACTGAGGCAGTACCAAATAAACAAGAACAACGCAATAAAATAATTGGGTACATTGGTACTACAATTGTTCATGCTATCTTGTTGTTGTTGTTATGGTGGTTGGTTTTATCTCCGCCCGATCCGCCAATTGAGTACGGAGGAATGGGTTTAACAATGGCTTTAGGCGAACCAGATATGGGAGGCCCAAGTGAAGTGCCGGTAGTAGAACCTAATGTGCCTGAACCAACACCGCCAGTAGAAGAAACCGAGCAACCAGTAGAAACCCAGGACGTGGAAGAAGCTCCTGCTGTTGTTGCTCCTAAAGAAGTAAAGAAAACTGAAGTTAAAAAGCCAATAGAAAAACCAAAGGAAAAACCGGTTGAAAAGCCTGTAGAAAAACCCCGTAAGCCAGACGAAAAAAGTTTGTTTAAAAAAACACCCCAAAGCACTGATGCAAGTGGTCACGGTACTGGTGATGCTCCCGGAAATCAAGGAAGTAAAGATGGTGCACCCGATGGAGACCCTAACGGCAATGGTTATGGCAATGGTGGTGATGGCAGTGGAACTGGATCAGGTAACGGAACAGGTGCTGGTAGTGGAGATGGAATTTCGTTTGAATTAAAAGGCCGCACTTTATCTCGTAGACCAAATATTGAAGACAACTCTAAAGATGTTGGAAAAGTTGTGGTAAGTATTGTAGTAGATAAAACAGGAAGGGTAACCAAAGCAATGGCCACATCAAAAGGTTCAACCACGCTAAGTCCTGTATTATTAGCCAAGGCAAAACAAGCGGCTTTAGAAACGCGTTTTTCGCCCAATAGCGCTGCTCCCGATGAACAATTTGGTACAATTACTATTGTGTTTAAATTTAAACCTTAATAAAAACAACTCAACCAACTTTATATACAAAAGAGCATCCATTTGGGTGCTCTTTTTTTGCGATGAAATTTTTACAGCCAAAAAGGATCGGTATTGTTTTCAATAAAAGGCGCTTCTTCATGCATTAACTTTATTTTTCGCAGTTGCGGTCGGGTTGCCGTTTGTTGAATTTCGTTAAACAATATCCTTTCTTCAAACCTAATATGCGCATCTAATTCTTCTTCAATAAAACTAAGCGACTTTTCTATTTGCTTTTCATCTAAAAACAAACGAGTGAGTCTACGGTGTTGCGAAATTGCCTTTTTTACCAATTCATTATCTGCACCTAAAACAGGAAATAAATATTGCTCTTCAGTTTTAAAATGAGGTAAGACATATTGGTTGTAAAACCAGTCGGTATAAACTTTCATGCGCTTTGGTGCTATGTTTTTTTTCATACCCTGCCTAAGTTTCCAACACAATAATAATCCATGATGGTGCTCACGACTTAATGATTGGATTGATTTGTCTCTTTTTATAGGTTTAATTTGTACCATAATAATTACATTGTTTATATAATAACCACCAAAGCATTTTGTAGTTTTTCGTTTACAGGAATTTGACACGCAAGTCGGGTTTCATTTGGGTTAAAATCATGACGTAATAAGGTGCGTTTTTCATTTCCATCAGATTGTACAAGTATTAGGTTTGATTTTATTTTTACCACACATGTACAACATCTACCCATACCACCACATTCACCAAAATCATCAAAATAAATGTGGTTAACCAATAGCATCATTAAGTTGCGATATTCGTTTGCAAAAGTATGTATGGTTTTAGTTAAACTTTGAACTTGTACCGTTAAGGTTATACTTTTTAAATCGTTGTTCATGGTTACAATATACTAATACCAATTGTAATTATAGTTTAGCCTAAACTAAAAAAAATCACTTTGGTAATGCCAATTAGATATAAAAATAAATCAATAAAGTCCAAGCCTAAATTTGGCTATATCGAATGTACTTTCGGTAATACATCAGTCAGCAAGTGCGGGCATAAATGCCCGACTTACTAAAAGGAAACGCTAATTAAAATTACTAGTTATTAGGAGCAAGTGCTTTCTCTAAAGCAATGGCCTTTGGAAATAGAATGTTGTTTTCTAAATGTATGTGCGTATGTAAATCATTTTCAAATTCTGCTAACATCGAAAATGTTACGCGATAAGTACTACATCCATCTGCTGGTGGCGTATAATTGTTAGTTAACTCAGCAATTTTTCTAAATCTGTCACCTTCGTTTTCGTGCTCAGCCATCATCAATTCAATGGGGTTATTAATTGTCCCAAAATGTGCAGGTTCTAATAGTTGGTTGTTTTGTTTATGTTGAACCATTTTACGAACAGCTGGAAATACAATGAGTTCTTCTTTTTTCATGTGCATGGCCAATTCACTTGCACAGCCTTTAAAAAGTTCTTCAACCTCTATAAGCTCTGGATGACGACCACCATGTACCGCAGCTATTTTATGTAAAAAAGGAAGTATTTGAGGTGTTTTTTCTACCACATATCGGTGGTGGCGTTTTTCTACATAATCTGCTAACAAATCAATGGGCCAAGATGTAAAATCAGTTTGGTCAGTGTTTTTAGCTTGCATAGCTTCGTTTAAATCAGTAATCAGTTTATCTGCTGTAACTTTTTTGTTTTCGCAAACTTCGTCAATGGTTCTGTTTCCTTTGCAGCAAAAATCTATTCCATTTTGTTTAAATATTGCTGCTGTACGGTAATCTTGGGCTACTAATTCGCCAACAATTGTTTGGTTTGAAATGTTCATAATTATTTATTGTATGTTATTTAATTTGTATTGGGTATTGCATCGTTGTTTCTGTAATAAGCTATTTTATAATGAAACATTTCGGCCATCTTTTCGCCACGCCATTTGGCTTCTTGTGCTTTTTCTCCTGTAAATGTTTCATCTATGTTTTCGTTAAAAAGTTGCATCCACCTATCAAAGTGATTTCTGAATAAAGGCATAGATGCATGTGGCGAAAACGGACTTCCATTATAAGTATGTTCTTCAAGCAAAACGGTTTGCCAAAATCTATACATTTTTTCTAAATGTGTTGCCCAGTTGTCGCCAATCTTTTCATTAAATATTGGTCCTAATAGTTCGTCTTTTCTAATTTTAGTATAAAAAGAATCAACCATTATTTTTATATCGTCTATTGTTATAATATCCTTACTCATATTTATTAAACTATATGCTAAAGTATGTTGCTAAGTAATAAATAGCCCATGCAAAAAAAGATAACAGTGTTATCCATAACCAACTCGGAATACTTGTAGGAGTTTCGCTTCCATCTAGTAAAAACTTGTGCTGATTTCCTTTGTCGTATGCATTAATCATAATGGGTAAAATGCCATCAATGGTATCATCGTTATTAATTCCTTCTACAGTTATTGCCGGTCCGTTTCTTACATTAAATTTTATAAATTTTATACCTTCTCTACCGTTTGGCGATTTACTTACAATTTTAAGTACATGTTCGCCATCGGTTAATTTACTACTATCAAACTCAAACGTAACGGGTGTATCAAGTTCGGCAATTGGTTTTGGTTCGTTATCAACAAATAAAAACACTTTACTAATTTCTTTACTCATAAAATTAATGGTTAATTATTTAAAATTAAACGCTTAATGTGGTTATCGTTCTTTTCAGAAGGCTTAATAATATACTTTATAGATAGTACTAATGTTAGCACTGTTATTATAAAAATTATACCAACTATTAACCAATCCCAATTACTATTGGGGCCAGTACCATGCGTAATACCACGTGTTATTTGAGGTTGTTGTTTATCACATGCATCACAAGCCCATGTTTGAATAACGGCTGCAAGCATATACACACATAAAATATAAATTCTTGTCATTGTTTTATTTTTCAGCGTTACTATTTAAAAACTCAATGATGGCATTTACGTCTTTTACCTCTACAGGTTTTGCATCATTACCCCAACTGCTTTTTTCATGGTTAATAATGGCAGTTACATCTTTGGCAGTTAGCTTACTGTTTTTTCCAACAGCAGGCATTACTGCATATTCTGCACGTGCATCATAACCAGTCATAATAATGGTTACAAATAAATCTAAGTCATCTCCGTTCACTATTTTACTGCCTTTTAAAGGTGGGAAAGCACCACTTAATCCTTCACCATTTTGCTGATGACAGCTTTGGCAATGGTTAGCATAAAGTACATCTC
>JAGPCI010000175.1 GCA_018058165.1 Bacteroidia bacterium | reverse complement strand
CCTTATCAAATAGTTTTTAAACACAACCGCATTGCCTTACCTTAGCGCAATTAATTTAGGGTAAACTTTGCTAGTTGTAAATACAATGCCGTTTGATTTGGTTTATACGCTTATAAACCATCCCCACATTGGGTTTATGCTCGAGCCACACGTGGTTCAGGTAAACTCGCTGGGTAATTATACCCTTACGCATCAACGCATCTTCTCAAAAACAGCCGATTATTTCTCAAAAACAATTACCGATTTTGATTTAAAACTGCTTAAAATTTTAGATGAATTGGATGACGATTATTTGGTAAAGAAATTTTATGTTGGAGGCAAACGTAAAATGCGTACTGCCGAGTTTTTTGAACGCAATAAAGATGATGAGTTTTTAATGAATGCCATTCGATCTTTTATTGATGAAAGAATGAATAAAGCATTAAACATATTGCGAGGTAAAATTATTTACAAAATGGGTAATGATAACAACCCAACTTCGGTAAAAATTAATGTAGCAAAAGAGAAAGCTTCGGTTCTTTTTCATTTTAGAAGAGATGCAGTTGGTACACGATATTTTCCAACCGTAAAATATGTCGGACAGCGCATCGAGTTTATGTTTAAAGGCGCAAATATTGTTTGCAATACACCTGCATGGATGTTGTTAAACGACCAGATTTTTGATTTTGAAAAAGAGGTTGATGGCAAAAAACTGCTTCCATTTTTAAACAAACGATTTATTCAAATTGCCAAGAGTGCCGAAGAAACTTACTTTAATAAATTTGTTACCCAATTGGTTGAAAAATATGATGTATATGCAGAAGGCTTAGAGATTAAAACTAAACCAGTAGTTGCACATACTTTATTAAAAGTATTGATGTATGATAATGAACAATTATCGTTAAAACTTACCTTTAATTATGGCAATTCAAACTTTGATTATGGAACAGAGCAGTTGGTTAGCGTAGTAGTTGAAAAAAAGGATGATAACTATACTTTTATCAGGTTTAAAAGAAATAATACTTGGGAAGAAAGCCAGAAGAAACAAATTGAAGATTTGGGTTTACATCAACTAAATGGAGCTTATTTTACATTAATCCCAAACATTAGTCAACCCGAAAATAAAGATTTATTAAAGCTTGAAACCACCAATAAATACGAGTTTTTAGAATGGCTAAATGAAAATACCGAAACGCTTAAGCAACAAAACATTTTGGTTGAACAAGGCGCTGATTTTAGTAAATATTTTATTGGACACAGACAAATTAAACTTGAAGTTACCGAACAAAGAGATTGGTTTGATGTGAAAGCTGTTGTGCAATTTGGCAACTATTCATTTAGCTTTATGGTGTTAAAAGAATACATTTTAAAGGGTAAACGTGAGTTTGTTTTGCCAAACGGACAGATTGCTATTATTCCGAATGAGTGGTTTGGAAACTTAGGCGGAATGTTGGCTTTTAGCAAAAGTGATGATGAAATTCAATTAGAAAAACAACATATTGGATTAATTGATGAATTAGGTTATGAAGGTGGTAAATATTTACGCATAAACGAAAAGTTAGAGAAAATAAAAGCCTACGGACAAATACGTGATATTGATTTGCCTACTAATTTTAAAGGGGAGTTAAGGCCATACCAAAAGGCAGGGTTTAATTGGTTTTATTTTTTAAAGCACAATAAGTTTGGGGGATGCCTTGCAGACGATATGGGTCTTGGTAAAACCATACAAACTTTAGCTCTATTGCAAAAGGAGAAAGAGCTTTTTATACTTACAAAAAAACTGGGTTTAAAAACGAATCTTGAGCCAGTTGCAAAGCAAGAAACTACTGTAATTCAGCAAGGTTTATTTGATGTTGAAAATGTAAATACCATTGTTGATCATAATGATATTTCAAAAGGGTTGATTACCGAAAATGTGATTGATGAAAGTATGCAAACCCACATAAAAACATCATTAATTGTGGTGCCAAACTCATTAGTTTATAATTGGTTTAATGAAGCTAGGAAATTTACTCCTAATATTAAAATACTTATATATACCGGATTTAATAGAGAGAAAAATCCGAATACTTTTTTGGCTTACGATTTAGTTATTACAACTTATGGTACGGTTAGGGTTGATATAGACATCATAAAAAACTTTAGTTTTAATTATGTGATATTGGATGAAAGTCAATCCATAAAAAATCCGATTTCTCAATCTTCTCGAGCAGTAAAACAACTTAAAGCATCAAACAAATTAGTGCTTACAGGTACTCCAATAGAAAACAGTATTTCTGAATTGTGGAGTCAGCTTGCATTTATAAATCCAGGATTAGTAGGCAATTTAAAAAGTTTTACCGAAAGGTTTGTAACACCTATTGAGCGTAATAAAGATGTACATAAAATGCAGCAGTTAAAGGCAATTATTAAACCTTTTGTATTGCGCAGAACTAAAGATCAAGTGGCAACAGAATTGCCTGAAAAAATTGAGCAAGTGGTGTATAGCAACATGACGGAGGAACAAGCAGAAGCATACGAAACAGTTAAATCCCACTATCGAAATGAAATACTAAAATCTATAAAAGAATTTGGATTAAATAAGTCGCAATTTGCAATTTTACAAGGACTAACAAAGTTACGCCAAATTGCCAATCATCCTGTTTTAACTGATGCAACATACACAGGTCAATCAGGTAAATTTGATGAGTTAATTGCACGTGCAGAAACTGCTCAACAAGAAGGCCATAAAGTGTTAATATTTTCGCAGTTTGTAAAACAATTAGATATTTATAAAAAATACTTTGATAGTAAAAATTGGAATTACTGTTACTTGGATGGCAGCCTAACTAATGAACAACGCCAACAGGCAGTAAATAAATTTCAAACAGACGAAGCCGTGAATTATTTTTTAATATCACTTAAAGCAGGTGGAGTTGGTTTAAATTTAACACAAGCTGATTACGTTTTTATCATCGACCCATGGTGGAATCCAGCAGTTGAACAACAAGCAATAGATCGTTCGCATCGTATTGGTCAAACCAAAACTGTTTTCACCTATAAGTTTATTACTAAAGATACTGTTGAAGAAAAAATACTTGCATTACAACAACAAAAAAAAGAGTTAGCAAGCAGCATCATTACCAATGAGGAAAGTTTTATTAAAACGATTAACGTTGATGAAATTATTGATTTGCTTTCGTAACCTATAATTTGTATTTAATTAAGGTTAACCTCATTTTACATACTCAATATTTGTTAAACTACTATTTACCTATATATTGCACTTAGGCATGAGTTTTAAATTAATTATTTTTGTTTTGATAACAAGTGTTTTGGGTGTAAAAGCACAAGATACATTGCCAAAAAGTGCATTTATTCGGGTAGAATTAATGCCAGATAGATTTGTGCCTACCTATACCGCAGACGCTCGCTCGCATAGGTTAATGTTACAAAAGGCAGTAAAAGACTTAGCGTTTTATGGTAGCATGGGAGCATACTTTCCAATGGCTAATATTACACTATTAGGCAAAACCATTCAGTTAAGCGCTGCAGCCTCTACTTTTTTAACTTTAAAAAGATATGTGCATAGTGGCGAAGTTTTAAATGTTGATTTTTTTGCTGATTTTTTTGCTGATTTTGAAGTGAATAAAAATTGGTATTTGCGTACTGGTTTTGGGCATACAAGTCAGCATATAGCTGATGATGCGATTACAATTGGTATAGCCCCAAAAAACTACGTAAAAGACTACATCCATTTGCAAAGCATTCATAAGTTATTACATCAAAAAATTTTGGTTTATGGTGGTTTTTATTATTTTCATAATTTTAAAATAGGGGAGGCCAATATTGCGTTAAATTGGTCAAAAAAAATTCTCCTACAACTAGGTACCGAAGTTGATATTTATAAAATATCGCCATCATTAATTACATACCTAGCAGCAGATGTAAAGCTTCGCCAAGAGTTTAATTTTGGTGCTACATATGCATTTCAGGCAGGTATAAAACTTAATCCTAAACAACATAAAACCTTAAGATTTGCTTATAATTATTTAGGTGGTTATGAAGAGAGAGGTTTTTTGTATAACCAACAAAGTAACTTAAATACTTTAGGGTTGTATTTTGATTTGTAAACTATGAAGATTCGTATAACTATTTTTTTATTGATGTTTAGTTTTGTTACTTCATTTGCACAGGTTGATAGTAATATGTTTGCATATAAATGGGTTACTAAAAAAAACTTAGTTATTGCAGGACTGGTCGTTCAGCAAGCTTCTAGTTCGTTAGTGGAATATAAATGGTGGTGGGCAGATAGTAGTTATAGTTTTCATTTTGAACATGACGGTGTTTTTAATAACTATAGTTATGGAATGGATAAAATAGGTCATGCATTTGTTTCGTATTTATGTTTTAATGCGGTGTATGAAGCCATGACTTGGGCCGACTTTACACCTAAACAGCGAATGTATACCAGCATTGCATTACCAGCATTTTGGGCATTAAGTATCGAGATAGGTGATGCATTTTCACCTTATGGTTTTAGTGTGCCCGACCTAACTGCAAATTTTATAGGTATTGGTTATGGGGTGTTGCAACATCAAGTACCATTTTTTAAAAACATAAACTTTAAACTTAGTTATTACCCTCGCATACCTGAAACTAGGTTAAGCAGTAATTACGATGACCATATTTATTGGCTAAGTTTTAATATGCATAACTTGTTGCCAGGTGCACTTGGTAAAAAATGGCCAGAGTTAATTAATTTAGCTGCTGGCTATAGTATTGAGGGTTATCATTCTCCGCGCATGAGCCGTGAACTTATGCTTGGTATCGATATAAATTTAAGCGCTATAAAAACAAAATCAAAAGGATTAACTGCAATAAAAAATGTGGTAAATTTAATTCATCTGCCATCCCCAGGAGTTCAGGTTACTAAAGAATATACGCCACAGTACAAATTATTATTACTCAACTAAATGTTATTTAATTTAGTAACACATGTGCTTATTTTTAATGTTGTAAATATTGCTAATACAATAACTCATCAAGCGCACTTCTAAATTCGTTTTTAGTTTTTAAATCTCCTTTTTGTTGGGCAATTACTAAACCTTTTTCAAGTAAATTAATTGCCTCGGTTTCTTTGTTTAAATTTGGTAAAAGTATACCAAGTTGGTAGTGTGCTGCAAGATGATGTGGGTCTATCACTATCACAGCTTTAAACTGCAGTTCCGCACTGTTTAAATTACCCATTCCCAAATACTCCATACCTATAGCGTATGTTAAGAAGCTGTCATTTGGTTGCTGTTCAAGCATTTCAATTAATTTTTGTAATCTGATATTTGACATTTGTTAGAAGCAATTTTTGGTTACTTTTGCTGCTCTTTTTAGCTAAGTATATATATGAAAATATTAGTTTGTATCAGTAATGTGCCCGACACAACTACGAAGGTAACTTTTACCGACAATAACTCGAAGTTTAATACAGCGGGCGTACAATTTATCATCAATCCTTATGATGAGTTAGCACTTACACGTGCATTAGAAATAACAGAAAA
>JAGPCI010000174.1 GCA_018058165.1 Bacteroidia bacterium | reverse complement strand
GGTATACCAGGATTAAGCGAAAATATAAGGGTAATAAGTATTGTAGATCGTTTTTTAGAGCATGCAAGGGTATATATTTTTGCAAATGATGGCAACGAAAAAATTTATTTAGCCAGTGCCGATTGGATGACTAGAAACTTGTTTAATAGAATTGAATGTGGTTTCCCTATTTATGATGATAACATAAGAACCGAACTTAGGGATATTATTAATATTCAGCTAAGCGACAATGTAAAAGCACGTATTATAGATAGCGATTTTGATAACAAATTTGTAACCAATGATGGCCCGCCAGTTAGAGCACAATTTGCCATTTACGAGTATTTAAAACAAAAATATAACGCTTAATAATTTGGTTAAGTATTGTTAAGTTATGGTCCTAAACAACCTTATTCAACAACACATTAATCATTGCACTGGCTTTAACTATACACTCTTGGTATTCGTTTTCTGCTACCGAATCGTAGGTTATAGCACCTCCTACTTCAAAGTTTAAATATTGGGTGTTGGCATTATATTGCAAACTTCTAATCACTACATTTAAATCAAAATTACCATTAGGTGCAAAATAGCCAACTGCACCAGCATACAAGCCTCGCTTGGTGTTTTCGTATTGTTCTATTAATTGCATGGCCATAATTTTAGGTGCCCCTGTCATGCTTCCCATCGGAAATGCTTGTTTAATTATTTCAACATCGCTCACCTCTGTTTTAGGCACAGCACTAACTGTCGAAATCATTTGATGCACTTGTTTAAAACTATAAATGCCAAATAATTCTTCCACTTTTATAGTGCCGGTTTGCGCAGTTTTGGCCAAATCGTTTCTCACCAAATCCACAATCATTAAGTTTTCTGCCTGTTCTTTTTCGCTGTGTATTAAAAACTGTTTTTGTGCTTCATCTTCCTCGTAATCTGCACTTCTTGGTGAGGTTCCTTTTATAGGTTGGCTGTAAACTTTATCGTTTATTTTAGTTAAAAATCGTTCGGGACTGGCGCATAATAGATAGTTATTGTTCCATTTAAAAAATGCCCCAAAAGGCACTGGCGATAACTCTTTTAACTTATGGTAAATTTGGTATGGGTTAATGTGTGCAGTATTGTTGTAAAACTCGGTGCAATAATTTAATTCGTATACATCACCCTCTAAAATATGTTTTTTAACCTGCTCAACATTATTAATATAGGCTTGCTTGTTTACCATTGCTTGCATAATAACTGGCGCATCATCTGTAGCCAATAATTGTTTACTTTTATTTAGCAATGTGGCGGCTAAATCTTCTCCTATCAGGCAATTGCCCTGCGCATCAATAACTAAAATTTGTGCAGGTACAAAGGCAATTAATTGTTCAAAGCCAATATTGTTTTTGTGGGTTGATGATAGGTTTTCGAGTTCGTTTTTTAAATCGTAATGTAATTGGGTAAAAATATATTGCCCAACATGTTTATCCCTAAATATTGCCAACTCATCAAAACAAGTGTTATTAATTGCTATAAAGTCCTTAATTCCAAAAGCAGCGGCAAACTCAATTTGATGAAGATTAAATGCATTTTTACAAAAATTGTTATCAAGCAACATTACCTCATGGCAGCTTTGTGCCATTATTAATGCCTGTAGTTTTATGTGCAGAATTTGACTTACACTATACTTAATCATGCAGGGTAAATATATGTTGTTTTATGTTTGTTAATTTGCTTTAATATAAATACTTACGAGTAGTTTATTTCACCATTTGTTTAGCCCTAATAATGTTTAAATAAAATGCACTTGTGGCTTTAAAAGTAAAATTACATTGGTTACTAATGGTTGATTTTTCGCTGCATTTACACCCTATTATTTTACCGTTTTCTTTAAATAAACTACAATTTAAACATGCTGCACTTGCACAAGTTACATAGCCACCATCTTGTTTGGCATAATAAGTTCTTGTACCAATATTGTAAACCAATTGCATGGCAATTAATTTAGAAAATATTTTATAAGTTCCTTCTGCAACTAAATAATGGTGTGCTCCCACCGATTCTATTCTTAAGCTGTTAATTATTGTACCATCGCCTAAAGTACGTTTTATGGCTTTTGCTAATATTGCTGTATCGGCTGTAATGCTATAACCCGCATCTGTGGCCTTTCCTATTTCAAACTGTTGGGCTTTTACATTAAAAATCAACCCAAAAAAAACTACTAAAACTAAACTTTTAAAACGCATTTTACCAGATTATTTGATACTCTTTTTCTACTTGTGTACTATCAGTATTTATTTTTGAACCTGATTTTTGCCTAAACCAATACCGCTGATTACATGCGCTAAAAAACAATAAAATTAAAGTTGCACAAAATATTGGTAATCTTTTTTTACATCTAGCTTTCATGTATTGATGTTAACTTTTGTTGTAGCTTCTAATTAATACGGAGGCAAAATAATACAATAAACCTTTAATTAGGCAGTATTTCAAAACAAAACAAATTTTTAAATTTTATCATTTGCTAATTTTTTTTTTGCCTTGCTTAAACAATATTTTAGTTCGTTTAACAAAAAAACAAAAATCATGTGGTATCAATTCACTTAAAAAACTACCTTGTACCATCATTTTATTACACTTACTGAATTATGCTAAATACTGAAAAATCGAAAATAATCGAAAAGTCATTTAAAGCCGTTGGTGCTTGGTTTGAAGATTATACCGCTGTGCATTTAAATGATGATAACATACTAAACGATAAACTAGATACCCTTGGTTATTTAAAAAATCACCCCAATGAAACCTATCCGCAATTGTTATACAACGATAAACTTAAAACTGCTTTTGCATTAACAAAACTGGCTTTTAATGATGAAGACAGGGTTGGATTAATAGAACCAGACGGTTTTTATGGCTTAATTATAAAAGATCTTAAAACTAATTACGGGTACATTAATATGAGTCCAACTACCTTAACTGGCGTTATTGATAATGCAATAAACACAAGCGGCTTAAGGTTTACTGCCTTTCCAAGATTTGAAGAGCAGTATTTTATAAAAACGGATAATCCTTTGCTTGCTAGTAAATTTTTTACGCCCAAACGTATAAGCTTGTTCGAAACTCTAGGAAACGTAAAGTTAATTATAAATAGAAACACTTTATTAGCACGTATAGAAGATATTAACAACCATAGCGACTGGCTACATTTATTAAATTTAGCTGGTCATTTAGAGTAAGTTTTGCATAAATAGCGCCTTGTTTTTTTTAATTATTGCTGCCATTATTTGCAATTATTAATCACTTTGTTTTTTCAATAACATCCTTATTTTTGATGAATGGCACACCACAATCCAAATCCCGAAAATCCTGAGGAGTTTTTAGATATAAAACTAACTGAACCCAAACTTACAGCTGCAGGAATTCCTGCGGTAATATCATCAGTTAAGCACGTGTTTAGCGAAATGGGGCCAATAAGAGGAGCCAAGGCTTTATTTAAACTAAACCAAAAGGATGGATATGATTGCCCTGGTTGTGCCTGGCCCGACCCAGATGATGAGCGTTCGCCAATTGCAGAATATTGCGAAAACGGAGCAAAAGCTGTTGCCGAAGAGGCCACCACAAAAACACTTTGGGCTAAGTTTTTTGCAGAAAATAGTGTAGCGCAATTAGCCCAACTTAACGATTACGAAATTGGCAAAAAAGGACGTGTAGCTGAGCCTATGTATTTGGCAAAAGACGCCACACATTACCAACCCATTTCGTGGCAGGATGCATTTAAAATTATTGCCGAAAACTTAAATAAACTCCCCTCGCCTAACGATGCCATTTTTTATACCTCGGGACGAACAAGTAACGAAGCTGCATTTTTATACCAACTTTTTGTACGCGAATTTGGCACCAATAACTTACCCGATTGTAGCAATATGTGCCACGAAAGCAGTGGTGTCGCATTAAATGAAAGTGTTGGTATTGGTAAAGGTTCGGTAACTTTGGAAGATTTATATGAAGCAGAAGTTATTATTATTTTAGGACAAAACCCGGGTACAAACCACCCACGTATGCTTAGTGCTTTGCAAAAAGCCAAAGCAAATGGATGCAGTATTATTTCTGTAAATCCTTTAAAAGAAACTGGACTAATTGGTTTTAACAATCCACAAAAACTAAATGGTGTTTTAGGTATAAAATCACAGCTAACTGATATTTATTTACAGGTAAAAATTAATGGCGATTTGGCCTTAATAAAAGCCATTGAAAAAATACTTTGGGTTGATGAACAAAAAGCTCCAGGGACTATTTTTGATACAGCGTTTATTAAAAACAATACCACTGGGTACGATGAGTTGATAAAAACTTTTGAAGATAACACCCTTGAAGAGTTGAGCGAAGCTTGTGGTATTTCACTTGAAGATATTTATAAAACAGCCGAACTTTTTAAACACAAAAAGAAAATTATTGCTTGCTGGGCAATGGGTTTAACCCAACATAAAAATGCGGTTGATACCATTAAAGAAGTTGTAAACTTATTGCTTTTAAAAGGCAGTATTGGTAAGCCAGGCGCTGGCACCTGCCCTGTTCGTGGCCACAGTAATGTGCAAGGCGATAGAACAATGGGTATTTACGAGAAACCTTCAAAAGCATTTATTGATAAATTAAATACGGTATTTAGTATTAATGCGCCACACCAAGCTGGTTATGATGTAGTAGATGCAATAAAAGCAATGCATGCCCAAAATGGAAAAGTATTTATAGCAATGGGGGGCAATTTTTTGTCGGCCACACCAGATACTAAGTTTACAGCTCAAGCTTTAAACAATTGCAAACTTACCGTTCAAATTAGCACCAAACTTAACCGTAGTCACTTAATAACTGGTCAAGAAGCATTAATACTGCCCACATTTGGCCGAAGTGATAAGGACATTAGCGATATTGGAGAAGAGCAGTTTATTAGCTGCGAAAACTCAATGGGAGTGGTACAAATGAGCAAGGGAAACCTTAAGCCAGTTAGTGATAAATTATTAAGCGAAAGCGTAATAGTTTGCCAAATGGCCAAGGCAACTTTAGGTGCAAAAAGCAAAATTAGCTGGGATAGTTACCAAACACATTACGATAATATTCGCGAAGCGATAGAACAAACAATTCCAGGCTTTGACGATTATAATAAAAGAGTGCGCGAACCAGGTGGATTTTATTTACCCAACGGTTCTAGAGTAGGAAAGTTTAATACCCTTAGTGGTAAGGCCAATTTTAATGTGGCAAAAGTTACATTTAACAACCTTGCACCCGATGAGTTGATGATGATGACCATTCGCACCCACGACCAGTTTAATACCACTATTTATGGGCTTGATGATCGTTATCGCGGAATTTACAACGAACGTAGGGTAATTTTAATGAACCAAAACGATATTACTAAACTTGGTTTTACCCATGGTGATACAGTTGATTTATACAATTATCATGATGGCGTTGAACGGGTAGCGCATAAGTTTATGGTAATAGCATATAATATTCCAGAACAATGTTGTGCCACTTATTTTCCTGAAACCAATGTGTTGGTTCCTATAAAT
>JAGPCI010000015.1 GCA_018058165.1 Bacteroidia bacterium | reverse complement strand
AGTATTTTCTAAAAATGCCAAAAATAATAGTGCTGGCCCTAGCATTAATAAGGTATAAAGCAATGATGGTGGATACTTACTTACATCAATAAAAGATAAAATAGTGAATAGTGCAGTTTGTTGAGCTGAGTAAGGATTTGGGTCGCCATAGCCATTTAAAAACCTTATGGCAACAAATGCTAATAACATAAATACGCTTAAACGAAGGAGTATTTTTTTACGCAAAGCAGTGTTAAAATCACTCTTAAATATATACCCTAATCCATACCCAAAACACATAATACCAAACCAAGGTAAAAGGCCATAAACCGTAACAATGCTATAATTATTGGTAACGGCAAATCCTTTAAAACCGCTGGTATGAAAAATATGGTATAACACACTTTGCTGTGTTATGGCAGGTAAATAATCTAATAAATTGTGAAATAATATTATTGACACACCTAATGCCAACACCAGCTTTTGTTTAAGGCCAATTACCAAACCTAACAATACCATACTAGCACCAATTGCCCAAATAACTTGTAGTATTGATTGGCTAAAATGTGGATTAAACATCCACCCAAAATTTACAATGGTTAGTTCAATAAAAATAAGCCAAAGGCCACGTTTAATTAAAAATAATTGATGCGATTGTGTGGTTTTTTTTGTGCCAGATAAATAAGCGGAAATACCAGCTAGAAAAATAAAAACCGGTGCACAAAAATGAGTAATCCAGCGGGTAAAAAATAAAACAGGTGTTGTGGTAGATAAATCGGTTGGGTTGTGCAAAAAAGCATCATCATGAAAAAAATCACCACATGGTCGAGTGCCATTAACACAATTACCAATCCACGTAGCACATCAATAGATACTATTCTGTTGGGTTTGTTTGCAATTATCATGACATAAAAAAGGAGGATTTAAAAGTCCTCCTTTGTAATTAGTTACTTAATATTAAAAGCATCATCAATAATTTGAAGTTGCTCTTTTGCGTGCACTTTACTAAATCCAGTTGCTGGCGATGCACTTGCTTTGCGAGATATTAAACGCAATTTAAAATTCTCTTCTCTGCGCAATAAGTAAGTCCAACTGCCCATGTTTTTAGGCTCTTCTTGTACCCAACACAAATCAGCATTTTTGTATTTAGCAACTACTTCATCCATTTCCTTTTCGGGCATCGGATAAATTTGTTCTAAACGAACTATTGCAACATCATTTCTCTTTTCAGTTTGTTGACGTTCTAATAAATCAAAATATATTTTACCACTGCAAAATAAAACACGCTTAACATCTTTAGCTTTTACAAAACTATCATCTATTACTTGCTGAAAACCTCCAGTTGTAAAATCTACTAATTTACTAACACAAGCCGGATGACGTAATAAACTCTTTGGTGTCATTACAATTAGCGGCAACCGCGTATTTCTGTGCATTTGTCTGCGTAACGCATGGAAATAATTAGCAGGAGTAGTTATGTTACAAACTTGTAAATTCCAATTTGCACACAATTGAAGGAAACGCTCTAAACGTGCAGAAGAATGTTCTGGACCTTGACCTTCGTAACCGTGTGGCAACATCATTACCAAACCGCTGTATGTTTTCCATTTAGCCTCGGCACTACTTATGTATTGATCGATGATGATTTGTGCACCATTAGCAAAATCACCAAACTGCGCTTCCCAAATAGTTAAATCATTTGGGGTCATCATGCTAAATCCGTACTCAAAACCTAAAACAGCATATTCGGATAGTAGCGAATTATAAAATTCAACATTCGCTTTTTTATCATCACCCAAACCATCAAAAATATTGTGTGATAGTTCACTTTCTTCTTGCTTAATTATAGCATGACGGTGAGAGAAAGTACCACGTTCAACATCTTGCCCTGTCATACGCACGGCATGGCCTTCGTTTGCCAAAGTTGCATAAGCCATTAGCTCGCCCATTGCCCAATCTAAGTTATCATTTTTAAGCATGTTTTTACGATCCTTAAATAACTTAATTACTTTACTAAAAGCAGTGAAATTTTCTGGTATATCAGTAATTTTTTCGGCTAACTTTAAAAATAATTTTTTATCGATTGATGTATCAGGTTGTGTGTCGAAATCTTTTTCGGTAGCAGCTTTAAACCCATCCCACGTTGATTCAATAAATGAATGAACTTGTGATACTGAAGATGCTTTAGCTTGCTCGAGTTTTTGTTGTAATAATCCACGAAACTCTTTTTCCATTTCTTTAGCCAAATCGGCTTCTACATTACCAGCACTTAGTAATTTTTGGTTGTATATTTCACGTGGATTTGGATGTGCACCTATTGCTTTGTATAATAAAGGTTGCGTAAAACGGGGCTCATCACCTTCGTTATGGCCATATTTACGGTAACCTAACAAATCAATAAACACATCTGTATTAAACTCTTGGCGGTATTCCATTGCAAGTTTAATGGTGTATACTACAGCTTCTACATCATCAGCGTTAACGTGAAATACTGGACTTAAAGTTGTTTTTGCAACATCAGTACAATAAGTACTTGTACGTGCATCTTGATAATTAGTGGTAAAGCCAATTTGATTATTGGTAACAATATGCATACATCCACCCACATCATATGCTTTTAGTCCAGCCATTTGTACCATTTCGTAAACAATACCTTGGCCAGCAATTGATGCATCACCATGAATTAAAATTGGTGCTACTTTATCAATATCACCATTGTGTTTTTTATCAAGTTTCGCTCTGGCAATACCTTTAACAACAGGCCCTACAGTTTCTAAATGTGATGGGTTTGGAGATAAACTTAAGTTTACTTTTTTACCTGTTGCCGTAGTAATTTGACTAGAATAACCTAAGTGGTATTTTACATCACCTTCAAATAATGCTTCTTCAAACGAGTCGCCTTCAAACTCTTTAAATATTTGCTCGTAAGTTTTGTTTAAGATATTGGCAAGTACATTTAACCTACCTCTATGTGCCATTCCCAATACAAACTCTTCAATACCCAATTCGGCACCATATTGTATAACTGCATCAAGTGCCGGAATTAAAGTTTCTAAACCCTCAAGCGAAAAACGTTTTTGACCTACAAATTTTGTATGAAGAAAATTTTCGAAAACCGTTGCTTGATTTAATTTGCCAAGAATATTGCGCTTTTCATCAATACTACACTTTGGTGTATTGCGCGTTTTTTCCATTTTATCTAGAAGCCAATTTATTTTAACTGGGTTGCGCACATACATAAACTCTGCGCCAATGCTTTGGCAATAAGTTTGCTCTAATAAGGCAATAATATCTTTAAGTTTTGCAGCACCTAAGCCAACCTCAACACCAGCGTTAAAACTCTTATCTAAGTCGGCTGGCTCTAAACCAAAGTTTTTAATATCTAGGTTTGGATCATACTTTCTGCGCTCGCGTACTGGGTTTGTTTTTGTGTACAAATGCCCTCGAGAGCGGTAACCTTGTATTAAGTTTAAAACATTAATTTCTTTTAACGCATCTTGACTTATAACTGCGTTTTTCGCATTTCCATCAAATTTTGTTTGGCCAAGTTCAAAGCCTTCAAAAAATTTTTTCCAACCAAAATCAACCGATTCGTTGTCTGTTAAATACTGTTGATATAAATCGTCAATTGCGTTTACATCGGCATTAGAAATGTATGAGAATTTATCCATGACTCTTCTTAAAGTAATTTCGGGTGCGAAGATAGAATTTATAAGCACAAGTGCATAACGATAAGCACTCTATTTGTGCTCTGATTATTAGTTAAATAAGTAAAAAGATTACTCTGTTAGCAAGAATGTTTAAAGTAAAAAAGACCTATTAGCAACAATTGGGTTATGTACAGCATCCTTAACTAGCTTTAACTTTATCAAACCAAAACATCCAAACAGCAAATATTTAAGGATAAATATTTTTGGTAAGTTTTAATTATTACCATCAATAATAAGGGTCAAAAATCAACTAACCTTTGTTACAGAATTTTTTTAAATAAACCATTGCATCCGTATAACCAAGTTTTAGCGATTGCATTATATCTTCGCAACCTTGCTCGGCTTTGTTAATTTCTAACTTGCTTAAACCACGTTTAAAATATGCCAACTCAAAATCGGGCCTAAGCGCTACACATACATCATAGGCATCAATAGCTTTGGCATAATTGTATGAGTTTTGATATGCGTTTCCTAACCCAAACCAAGCATGTACATTTTTTTCGTTACGTTTTATTACACGTTCAAACATTTGTTCGGCATCTTTATATTTTTTTAAACCTAAAAGCGCCAAACCTCTGTTAATAAATTGCTGCTCAATAAACTGAGTTATTTTTAAAGCACTATCAATATCATATAAAGCCAATTGATACTGCTGTGTTTTTAAAAATAAATTAGCCCTGGCCTGTAATGCTTCAACAAACACTGAGTCGAGTTTTATGGCTTCAGTTAAACTAACAATTGCTTGATTGTAGTTGGTGGTTTGTTGTTGTGTAATACCCAAATAATACCAGTTGTTTTTATCGTTTGGTAATTTGCGGCATACAAATTCCCAATCGTATAACGAGGCTTTGTAATCGCCATTTAAAAACAATGCCAATGCACGTTTTTTTTGTAATAAACCATTGCTTTTTACTATAGCAATTGCTTTGCTAAAATTATGTGCTGCATTGGTATATAAATTCATTTCAAAATAAGCATCGCCACATAACTCAAACGCAGCGCTATCATTGTTATGATGCTTGGTATACTCATCAAGTAAAATGATGGTTTGTGTGTAATTGTTTTGTTCAAATACCTGTTTACTTAATGCTAAGGTATCTTGGCCAAATGCATTTAAATTAATGCTGCACAATAGAATAATTATAAAAAACCTCATGCTTTTTTAAGAGGTAAAACTACTTTAAATGTACTGCCTTTATTTACCACACTGCTCACACTAATTTGGCCATTGTTTTGTTCAACAAATTCTTTGCATAATAATAAACCTAAGCCAGTGCCTTTTTCGTTAGCAGTGCCTAATGTTGTAGGATTTAGGTTTTTGGTAAACAGTTTTTCAATAGATTCTTTGCTTACTCCAACACCAGTATCTTCAATAAAAATACAAGCTTCGTTTTCTTGTTGGGTACAAAATACGGTAATTTTACCGCCTGTATTGGTAAATTTTATTGCGTTCGAAATTAGGTTTCTAAACACTAAGTTAATCATGTCTTCGTCAGCAAAAACTTGCGATTTACAATCGCAATTATTTATTAGTGTAATGTTTTTTTGATGCGCAGTGCCACCCAATAAACCAAAGTTTGATTCAGTTAATTGATGTATGTTTAGCTCCTGGGGTTTTACTTCAATTTTATTTATTTGCGCTTGTGCCCACACCAATAAATTTTCTAACAAATCAATGGTGTTTTCTACCGAAGATGAGATTTGTGTGGTAAGCCCTTCGGTATCTTCGCTTGGTGTATAATCTTTGTTACCTACCAAATCAAAATAGAGTTTCATCGTGGTAAGGTTGTTTCTTAAATCGTGCGATATGATTGAAAAAAAACGATCTTTTACATTATTAAGCAAAGTTAACTCTTCTTTTTGTTTGGTAATTTCTAATGCCGTTTCTTCTAATTCTTTCTTTTGAAGCGCTAAACTTTGCGCAATTTTTTTGTTTTGGCTGTATAGGTAAATAAATACACTTAAGCCAACCAATACCAATATTAAAAACACACCAATAGCGTTTTTAACTTGTCGTTCGCGCAATAATTCGGATGCTAAAACCTCTTGTTCTTTTTGTTGTAATTCAATTTGTTTTTGCTTTTTTTCGCCTTCGTACCTAAGTTGTAAATCGGCTAGTTGTGCAAGTGTGCTATCATTATATAACGAGTCCTTTATTTCTTTGCTTAGGTTTTCAAAAGTGGTTGCCTTATCTAATTTACTTGTGGTTTTATATAATCGTGACAATGTTTCGTAAGCTAATTCTAGTTCAATTTTTAGGTTTGATGATTTAGAAATTTGTTCGGCTTGTTTGGCCGCTAAAATTGCTTTGTCGTAGAGTTTTTGTTGTTCATGTACCAGTGCTAAACCATTGTATCCAGCAGCTTGTAGCGGCAGCATTTTTAATTGTTTTGATGTGTTTAATGATTTTTGAAATTGAACAGCAGCTTGATCGTAATTGCCAGATTCGAAACTAATATTTGCCAATTGAATAAGTGTAGATGCCTCGCCAGCCTTGTTGTTTAGCTCGTTGTATAAGTTTAGTGAACGAGAATAGTAATCTTGTGCTGCAGCATAATTGCCTTGTTTTAAGTATAAATTACCTACTTGGTCGTAACTCATTAATGTTCTAAACTTATTAGAAGAGGCTTCGAAAATATTTAGTGCTTTTAAATTGTACTCTAATGCTTTGCTAAAATTATTTTGTTTGGCGTAAATAGCCGCCAATCCACTAAGTACACCAACAATATTGTTTTTATCTTGTTGTAGCTCGTAAAAACGCAATGCTTGTAAATAATTATTTAGCGATTCTGATAAATTTCCTGTGATAAAATAACTACCACCTAAAGCTACCTGGGCTTGGGCCTTTGCGTCTTCGTTGCCTATTTCTGTGCTTGATTGTAGGGCATTTTTGTAACTATCAATAGCTTTTGCGGTGTTGCCAACCCTAAAGTATAAACCACCAATGTGCTGTTGGATGGCTGCATTTTTATTTGTATGACCTAGTGTTTCTAGTGCTTTATTGGCCAATTCTATGGCCTTATAAGGGTTGGTATTAGTGTAGAGTTTTGAAAGTTTAAAATTAATTTCGGCCTGTTCGTTAACATCAGCATACTGCAATGCAGCCGTTAAGCTATCAATTTGCGGCTGGTATTGGGCATTAGCCAAAGCCGAAACTAAGCAGAAAAAACTTATAATTATTAAACGAAGCACAATTATGTTGGCGAAATTTCTGCTAATTTAAATCCAGAACCGTGAATATTTACAATTTCGATGGTGTTATCTTCTTTTATTAATTTTCTAAGCTTATTAATGTAAACATCTAAGTTGCGCGCAGTGTAGTAATCATCGCGGCCCCATACATTTAATAAAATAGCATTTCGGGTAAGCAAATTATTTTTATTGTTAATAAAAATTTTAAGTAACAGCGCTTCGGTAGTGCTTATGCGTTTATCTTCACCCTTAACTTTTATGTTATGGTTGGTAAAATCTAAAACAATGTCACCTATTTCAAAATTCTCATCTTCTGCTGCCACTGGCTGTGCGGCATATTGTGTGCGTTTTAAAATTGCACGCATGCGGGCAACTAGTTCATCTAAATTAAATGGCTTAGTAATATACTCATCTGCACCATAATCAAATCCCTTAATTTTATCATCTTGTGCAGAGTTTGCTGTTAAAAAAATGATAGGAACAACATCACTCTTTTCACGTATGTTTTTTGCCAATTCATACCCATTCATTTTAGGCATGTTTACATCTAAAATGCACAAATCAAATCTTTCGGTTTTAAAGGTATTCCAACCCTCCAATCCATCTTTGCATAACTTTGTGGTAAAACCCTTCGCCTTTAAATTTTCTTTTAATAAAATTCCAAGTGCTTGTTCATCTTCTACAATAAGTATATGTGGCTTTTCCATAACAGTTTAGTTTTTAACAAATTTATTTAAAATAGCGTGGATACATCGTGTTTTGCTGCTTTTAGGGTTAAGTAAAAGTTAATATTTTCATAACAACATATCTAAAGGGCTTTAGTACCAATGTTTTTAGATGATTAATAAAATTTTCTTAATTGTACTTTGCGTTGTTAAATTTGCACTATGGGTAAAATCAATAATTCTTTTCAGCATTTACGACTATCATATTCGTTTATTCTAATGCCAATATTTTTATTCGCAGTTAGTCAAACCAATCAACCAAACTGGATAAATGTTATTGTGTTGTTTTTAATCCTCCATCTTTTTGTGTACCCATCAAACCAGGCGCAGGCAGCTTTTGCAAATATGCAGTTGGCAAAATGTGATATTGCTGCAATGCAAAATCATAAAAGTTTATTTGTTATAAGCACCATTCTTGATGTGATTGCAATGGCACTTTCGGTTATTATAAGCTTAAAATTAAGCCTATTTATTCTTACTTATTTGTTGGTATCAAAAGCATATTACAGTAACCCTATTCGATTAAAAAGATATGCCATGATTTCTTTGGTATTAACCATGGCTTTGCAAGGTGCTTTTTTAGCTGCACTTACTCAATTAGCTGCGGGCAATGTGCCTATAGGTTCTAATATTGTAATGCTGCAGGCTTGTTCGTTTTTTGTAGGATTTGTGCTTCCGCTTACCCAAATGTATTCACATAATATTGATGGCAACCGAGGTGATTATACCATTAGTTTAAGGTTAGGTTTAAACCGCACTTTTACACTTAGTTTTGTTATGTTATTTATTGCGGTAATGTTTATGGGATTACATTTTTATAGCACTAAATCTATGTTCCATTTTTACCTGTTTTTACTGTTTTTATCACCAATAATGGCGTACTTTTTTTGGTGGAAAAAAAACACAAAAATCCAACCTTTAGCTGCAAGTTTTCAGTTTACACGTTTGTTTGTAATTATTACAAGCGCATCAATGGGTTTATTTAGTTTGGTGTTAATTTTTTTAAATCACTTTAATAACTAAACTTTTTTGGTGTTTGAGTTGTTTGCCATTGCATGAAAAACTATGTAATTATAGGTGCAAGCAGCGGTATAGGTTTTGAGTTGGCTAAATTATTAAGTGTATCAAACCAAATAACTACACTTAGCCGAAACGAAAACGTGCTAGGCACTTTAAATAATAATACTTTTTATAGGGTTGATATTAGTGAGGATAACCCAGCATTTCCTGTACTTGAAAAACCAATTGATGGCCTTATTTATTGTCCGGGAACTATTAATTTAAAGCCTTTTAGAGCAATTAAGCCTGAAGACTATTTGAATGAATGGAATATTAATTTTTTAGGTGCAGTAAAATCCATTAAACATTTTTTGCCACTATTACAATTAGCTACCAACCCTAATATTGTTTTGTTTAGTACAGTTGCGGTGCAAGTTGGTATGCCTTTTCATGCAAGTATAAGTGCCGCAAAAGGAGCAATAGAAGGTTTAACGAGGAGTTTAGCTGCCGAGTTTGCTCCAAAAATTAGGGTTAATGCTATTGCGCCATCGTTAACAAATACCCCATTAGCTGAAAAATTATTAAATGCCGAAACCAAAATTAAAGCGGCCGAAGAAAGGCATCCACTCAAAAAAATTGGTGAACCAACTGATATAGCAGAAGCGGTAATTTATTTATTAAATGCTAATTGGGTTACAGGGCAAATATTATCCGTTGATGGTGGAATGAGTGCTATAAAATAATCTAACAAAAACTAATAATGCAGATGATTACCATCACACAAAAGGTTATTCTTGAAATGGAGAAACATGCCCGTACCAATTTAATTAACTCTTTACCTGGTATACGTGGCGCAAACTTAATTGGCACATGCAACGATATTGGCGAAACAAACTTGGCCATATTTAATTCTGTTATGCATATTGGTGCAAATCCGCCTTATATGGGTTTTATTATGCGTCCTGTTTCTGTTCCTCGTGGTACTTACCAAAACATTAAACAAACTGAATTTTTCACTATAAATCAGGTTAATCAAACCATATACAAACAAGCGCATCAAACCTCTGCTAGGTATAATATTTCTGAGTTTGAAGCAACTGGTTTAACTCCAGAATACAGCAAAGCAATTAAAGCACCTTATGTAAAAGAAAGTAAACTAAAAATAGGTTTGCGTTTTGTTGAAGAGCAGCTTATAAAAGTAAATGGTACTATTTTAATAATTGGCGAAGTGCTTGAAATTATAACAGAAGAGCAATATATTAATCAATCAAACATTTTGCAACTTGAAGCGCTAGATGCCATTGGAGTTAATGGATTAGAAACTTATTATAAGTTGCAAAAGCTAGCTGAATTGCCTTATGCCAAAGCAGATTGATTGATATAAATGAAAAGTTACTTTTAATCATTATTGAGCACATTTTAATTGATTAAATGAATAGAAGGCGGCTGTACTGTCGCATTAATACACTTGTGCGCAATGTTTATGCACCAATTCTCCACAGTGTTTTTTACGCTCTGTCTATTTTTTAAGAAGGCGCCAATGTCGCATTTATCAACGCTTTACAAAAATTGAGTGGCCAAACTCGAGTGTATATAGGCAATATCCACCAACTGCAAATAAGGGTGCACTTAAAAAGCAATGCTATTGCCTTGTAGTTTTGGTGATATGATATTGGTAAATAAACTTGAACCAGCAATAACAATCGAAAGCAATCATTATGATAGTTTTCATCAGTATGCCGAGTTGGTAAAAATATTCGACTTTATTGATTTGCCTGAAAGCATCAAGCAAATTGAAAAGTTAAATAGTGCAATATTGCGCACCTATTATGCCAATGCGTTAGATTATAACTTAGTTGACATAAAGACTGTAAAATATATTGCCGAAGGTAAAATTAAACCTAAAGCATTTAACGAGCGTAATATTGAGCAATATTTAAAGGCCGAAGCATGGCTTAATGAACAACTTGAGTACCCATTAAGTATAGGGATTGTATATGCTTTACATAAAATTTTAGTTTTAGATTTATACAACAATAGGGAGGATGTAAATTTATTTACGCTTAATGCAACTCGTGCACCCGAAAGGCTCAGCCCTACAACAGAGTTGGAGCTTGAAAGTTTATTTGAATACATGAACAACGATACCGAACATCATGAAATAGTGAAAAGTTGGGTGTTGCATTTTAAATTGTTAAACCTAAAATTATTTTCGGAAGCAAAGTCGAAAATAGCTTCGTTGTTACAAAATTTTTGGTTGGCAAAAAACAAATTTAATATGGAAGGTTTATTAAGCCTAGAACATGAGTTTTATACCAATAAAAACGAGTATCAAGTATATTTAGGTGAGGCTGGTAATGTTGAAAAAATGGTTGAAACCGACCAGCAACAATTAGATTTTGGGATGATGTTATATGAAGGTCAGATAGACCGTTTAAAAACATTATTGCGCTCTTATTTTAGAAAACAAGTTGAGTTTGATAAACTAAATCCGAAGCAAAAAAACATCATGAACTACGTTTTTGAACGTGGTTATAGATTAAAAGAATTTGATGATAGCATACTAAATCAACGCCAAAAATTAATTATGTACATTATACAGCATAGAGGCTTTATTAGTACAAAAGATTTGGTGAGCGAGTTTGATTGTAACCGTAAAACCATACAACGCGATTTTGCAACTTTGCTTGAGTTAAACTTGGTAAAGGTTATTGGTAAAGGCGCTGGTTTGCGTTATGCAGTTAATGTTGCCGAAAGTAAAAATGAGTTTTTGGCTAAATACCAAAGTCCGTTGGTGGTAGATATTACCGAGGGTGCAGATGAAGAGTAATTACGCGAATACAGCTATAACCTAATACCATATGGAATTTTTAGTGCGTTTTAATTTGTGGCAAATCCAAAAATGAGGCGGATGTCGACAAATCTGACGAAACAATGCTTGCGAGTTTCATTCTCAAAAAATAAATACTTGGAATGAGCTAAACCAATTTTTTTTAACGACTTTCAAAAAGCGCTTACTAATATCCGGTTAGATTGATTAGATTATAAAAGCACGAACAATAGCATTGCCAAATTCTTTAAGAAACTGAACTTTGTTACCCGTTTTTAACATTATTAAGTGCAATTATAAAAGTTTATATTTGCACTTAATCGATTAAACGCAAACAAGAAATACTATAATTGCACTTATGCAAATAAAGAATATCAAAGATTTTAAAGCGGGAAAGTGGGTAGAACGATTGGAATACAGTAGTTTTACTCCTGAAAATATCTGTTTACAATGGATACTAGACAATCCAGCAATGCAAAATTTATTGAGCGAAGCAGACAGGCAGTTGGGGAAACTAGATGCTTTCTCGGAATTGATACCTGATATTAATTTTTTTATTAAAATGCACGTTACTAAAGAAGCAACAGTAAGTAGCAAGATAGAGGGTACACAAACAAGTTTTGAAGAAGCGCTGATAAAAGTAGAGGATATTAATCCAGAAAAGCGTGACGATTGGACTGAAGTACACAATTATATTCATGCATTAGATGAGGCGATTAAAGAAATGAAAGTGCTTCCTATATCTAATAGGTTGATAAAAAAAACACACAAACGCTGCTGCAAGGAGCTAGAGGTAAACAAAAATTACCAGGGGAGTACAGAACTAGCCAAAACTGGATAGGTCCAAGCCTAAAAAATGCAATTTTTATTCCACCCACACACCAAGAATTGCCTGAGTTAATGGCTGATTTGGAACGATTTATTAACAGTGAAATTATAGATCTACCCATCCAGGTTCCATTTTTAATAAAAATAGCCCTTATTCATTATCAATTTGAAACCATTCACCCTTTTTTAGATGGAAATGGAAGGATAGGAAGGCTATTGATTACTTTATATTTAATTGACAAAAAGTTATTGCAACAACCCACGCTTTATTTGTCAGATTTTTTTGAGCGAAATAGAGCTGATTATTACCATAACTTAACTCAGGTAAGAGTTAAAAACAACCTAGAGGATTGGATTGTCTTTTTTTTACAAGGAATAATAGAAACTGCTAAAAAAAGTATACATACATTTCAGGAAATAGTAAAACTAAGAAATGAAATTGAACTGAACAAGTTGCTTAAACTTGGGCGAAAACAGCAAGATGCTAAAAAACTAATAAACGCACTTTACAGGGAGCCTATTATGGATGGCAGACAAATTGCCGAAGTGCTACAAGTACACCCTAGCAGTGCCAACCGATTGATTAAAGATTTTATTGAGATGGGTATACTAAAGGAACGTACTGGTTATAAACGCAATCGTATTTATACTTTTGATACGTATGTAAAACTGTTTCAATAACCCATGAAAATGAAATTTGTACTATACAATTAGAAGGTTGAGAAGTAGCCTAAGCACTTTGTCTCTAAGAGAATTACATTTATTATTTGGAAAATATACAACCGGGGTAGCCTAAAGCCCTACTTTTTTTGAACAAAGGGCCTGGTAATAATACGTATGGCTCGTTGGTAGCTAAAATAATTCCACATCCAATTAAATAAAACCACTATTCTGTTACGGAAACCAACAAGCAGCATTAGGTGTAAAAACATCCAACCTAACCAAGCTGTATAACCTTGTAGTTTAATGCCAAAAACTTCTAAAACAGCTTTATGTCGGCCTACTGTGGCCATGCTGCCTAAGTTTAAATAAGTGTATGGTTTTGTTGGTTTACCATTTAGTAATTTTAATACATTTTTTGCCAATAATTTACCCTGTTGTTGTGCCACTGTGCCCACCATTGGATGCCCATTTGGATAGGCTTTATCACTAATCATAAAAGCAATATCACCAATTGCAAATACGTTTTCGCAACCTTCAATTTTATTAATTTCGTTTACCTTATACCTATTACCACGTGCAATTGCTTCTTCAGGTATTCCTGGTATTGTTTTTCCTTTAACACCTGCACTCCAAATTACGGTGTCAGTTTTAAGTATTTCGCCAGTGCTTAAAGTTAACTCGCCTGTACTTGCATTATATGCTTTTACAGCAGTATTTACTTGTACTTTTACCCCTAATTCCTCTAAAAATTGCTGTGCTTTTTTTGATGAGATTTCACTCATTGGAGATAATACCCTTGGAGCAGCTTCTATTAAATGAACCTGCATTTTGTTGGCATCAATTTCCTTATAATCCGCAGGTAAAACATTTCTTTTTATTTCGGCCAAGGCACCTGCTGTTTCAACACCAGTTGGGCCTCCACCAACTATTACAAAATTTAAATACCTATCAATATCGCCAGTATTGCTTTCGCTTAAAGCTTTCTCAAACTCTTGCAAAATATCGCTTCGTAAATCTAAAGCATCCGGAATTGATTTTAACTGCATGCTATATTTTTCGAGCTCGGCATTACCAAAAAAATTGGTTTGTGCTCCTGTGGCAATGCATAAATAATTATAGTTAAAATTACCAATATTGGTTTCAACTTGGTTTAAATTCAAGTTGATTTTTAGTACTTCTGCCATCCTAAAACCAATATTAGGCATTGGCCCAATAATTTTTCGCAAAGGATATGCAATTGCATCTGGCCCTAAACCACCTGAAGCAACTTGGTACATTAAAGGTTGAAAATTGAAGTAATTATTTTTATCAAAAACAGTAACGCGAATTTGTTTTTTGTTTAGTTTTTTTATCAACTCTACTCCAGCAAAGCCGCCACCAATAACTATTAAATGCGGTAAACTTGTGTTATTGTAAGTGTGTTCCATAACATTTGCAATATTAATTTGCAGTACAAAGTTTGCAACATTAAACTCAACTATGCAAGTAAGTGCAGTTATTTATTTATAATGTTTAAGGTAGGCTTTACTTAACTCAACATAAGTTTGCGCATTACGAGTAACTTTGGTTATTTGTTCGGTGCTTAGCTGTTTAACCACTTTACCTGGCGCACCCATAACTATACTATAATCGGGTATTTTCATGCCCTCTGTTACCAAGGCGTGCGCACCAATTATACAAAAATTACCCACTTGCGCTCCATTTAAAATGGTGGCATGCATACCTACCAAAACATTGTTTGCTAAAGTAGCGCCATGCACAATTGCACCGTGGCCAATAATACAATCGTTGCCAATTGTGGTTGCAAAACCTGGGTCAACATGTATTACAGCATTTTCTTGAATATTGGTTCGGTTCCCAATTGTAATGGTATCACCATCGCCACGTAGCACAGCGCCAAACCAAACAGAGCACTCATCACCCAAAGTTACTTGACCAAAAACACGGGCAGTATCGGCAATAAAAACTTCGTTGCCCTTTTGTATAGGAGTTTGTAATATGTGTTGCAAATTTTTCATACCAGCAAAATAAATCAATTAAAGGTAGTAAAACTGCTTTTGGTATTACCCTTTATCAGTTTCTGCTTTTATAATTATCTAACATGTTCGTTATTTGCTTGTATGATTCAACCCACACTGATAAAAAATATCAAATCACTTTACGGTATCATTAATGATATTTCTGTAACCAAAAAATCGGGTGCCGAAATGGATGTTTTAGATAACATAGTTAATGCTTATTTATTAATAATTGATGGCAAAATAAGTGATTTTGGTAGCATGGATAATTTGCCTAAGGTTGAGGCAAATATTATAGATGCAAACAATGGTTTTGTGTTACCCGCATTTGTTGATTCGCATACCCATTTGGTTTTTGCTAAAAGTCGTGAGGAAGAATTTGAAATGCGCATAAAAGGCAAGAGTTATGAAGAGATTGCAGCCGCTGGAGGTGGCATTCTTAACTCAGCCAATAAGCTACAAAACATGAGCGAAGACGACCTATTTGAATCTGCAAAAACACGCTTATTTGAAGTAATAAAATACGGAACTGGTGCTATCGAAATTAAAAGTGGATATGGTTTAACTGTAGCAGACGAGTTAAAAATGTTACGGGTAATAAAGCGCCTAAAAACAATTTCGCCCATTACAATTAAAGCAACTTTTTTGGGCGCACATGCTATACCTGCGGCATACCAACAAAACCGACAAGGTTATATTGATTTGGTAATAAATGAAATGTTGCCTCAAATAGCTGCCGAAAACTTAGCAGATTATTGTGATGTATTTTGTGACCAAGGTTTTTTTACAGTTGCAGAAACTGCTCAAATACTTACTGCAGCAAGTAAATTTGGCTTAAAGGCTAAAATACATGGTAATGAGTTAGGTTATACAGGCGGAGTTCAAGTTGCAGTTAGTCATAAGGCATTAAGTGTTGATCATTTAGAATATACCGGAGATGATGAAATAACAAGTTTAAAAAGTGGTAACACCATGCCTGTTGGATTACCTAATTGTTCGTTTTTTTTAGGAATACCTTATGCTCCCGGAAGAAAAATTATTGATGCAGGATTACCGTTTTGTTTAGCCAGTGATTATAACCCGGGTTCATCGCCTAACGGACGCATGAGTTTTGTGGTATCCTTGGCTTGTATAAAAATGAAATTAACACCACACGAAGCCATTAATGCAACAACCATTAATGGCGCATGTGCAATTGAGTTAAGTGCCACGCACGGCAGTATTACTAAAGGTAAAATGGGCAATGTTATTATTACAAAACCAATTTCAACATTAGCGTTTATTCCATATAGTTTTGGGGTTGATTTGGTTGATAAAGTGGTAATAGCAGGAAATGTAATTAACTAAAAAATGTATCAACAAAATTTTAAACAAATTGATTTTAGCGTTACCAGTTTAACCGATAACGAATACGAAAATTGCACTTTTAATGATTGTATTTTTATAAGCATAAAAGGCATTACTTTTAATGATTGTGTGTTTACCAATTGTAATTTTAGCAATGCCAATATTGACGTTTGTATTTTAAACCAATGCAGTTTTATTGATTGCAAATTGGTTGGGTTAAATTTTGGTAGGGTTAAGGATTTTGGCTTTAGTATAGCAGCAAAAAATTGTAATTTTATGTATGCTACTTTCGAAAGAAAAAAGGTAAACAAAAGTATGTTTACCAATTGTTTAATGAAAGGTGCAAATTTTACAGATAGTGATTTATCATTATCAAAAATAGACAATTGCGATTTTGTAGAAGCAGTGTTTGATAACACCAATTTACAAGGTGTAGACTTTACAACCAATATTAATTTTGCAATAGACCCAACATTAAATAAGGTTAAAAAGGCCAAGTTCTCTAGGCACAATTTAAGTGGATTATTGTATAGTTTTCAAATAATTATTGAATAAAAACAGCCCGTAAATTCAAATATTTACGGGCTGTTTTGTGATATTGTTTAGTAATTATTATTTATATGTTACTCCTAAATTCCAAAGTACAAAACTCCACATATCAGCGGCATCTTCAATTAGTTTGGTAGTTGGTTTACCTGCGCCATGCCCAGCTTTGCTATCAATACGTATTAAAATAGGATTGCCATTTACAGCTTGTTTACTTTGCATTTCGGCAGCAAATTTAAAACTGTGCGCTGGCACAACTCGGTCGTCATGGTCGGCTGTCATAATCATAGTTGCAGGATAATTAACGCCAACTTTTACATTATGCAAAGGCGAGTATTTTAGTAAATAATCAAATTGCTCTTTGTTATCACTACTTCCATACTCTACAGCCCAACCCCAACCAATGGTAAATTTGTGGTATTTTAGCATGTCTAAAACGCCAACTGCAGGTATTGCTACCTTAAATAATTCTGGTCGTTGGGTAATACAAGCACCTACTAGCAAGCCGCCATTACTACCACCGTTAATTGCCAACTTAGCAGGCGAAGTATATTTTTGTGCAATTAAATATTCGGCTGCGGCAATAAAATCATCAAACACATTTTGTTTTTTCTCAAGCATTCCTGCTTTATGCCATTCTTCGCCATACTCGCCACCACCACGTAAATTGGCAATAACATAAATACCGCCTGCTTCTAAAAACATAATTCGCGAAAGGCTAAATGATGGTGTTAACGAAATATTAAATCCACCATAAGCATATAACATAGTTGGGTTATTGCCATCTAAAACCAAACCTTTTTTGTGCATAATAAACATGGGCACTTTTGTACCATCTTTTGATGGATAAAATACTTGTTTGGTTTCAAAGTTATTGGCATCAAATTGTACTTCTGTTTTTCTAAATAGGGTTGATTTTCCTGAAGTTAAATCATATCTATAAATTTCGCCTGGATTGGTAAAAGAAGTAAAAGAATAAAACGCTTCAGTATCTGTTTTGCGGCCACTAATGCCTGTTGCGGTGCCAATTCCAGTTAATTTAATTTCGGTTTTATTAGCTCCGTTAAAATCAAAACTATACAACCTTGTGCTTGCATCTTTTAAATAATTGGCAAATAATTTACCTCCACAAGTTGAAACATTTTCCAACAAATTTTCCGACTCTGGGATTACATCGCGCCAATTCTTACTTTCTGGGTTTTTAGGATCAACAGATACCAAACGATATTTTGGTGCGCCTTTATCAGTTAATGCTAATATCCTATTGCCATCATTTTCAATTACACTGTAGTTGTTTTTAAATCCTTTAAATAAAGTTATAAAATCGGTGTTTGGTGTGGCCAACTCTTTAATTAAAATTTCTGTACCACTTGTGCCTTCGCTTACATTAATAAACAAAAACTTTTCGTCCTCGGTAACACCCGCATTAAAATAGCGTAAAGGGTTTTGTTTGTCTTGATAAATCAATTTATCGTCCGTTTGCAACGTGCCTAATGTGTGGTAATAAATTTTCATATACTCATTGGCATTGCTATACTCTTTGCCCTTAGTTGGTTCATCATAACGGCTATAATAAAACCCATTTTTGTACCAAGTTGCACCACTAAATTTTACCCACTTAATGTTATCAGTTGTTTTTGCCAACGTATTTGCATCCATTACAAAAATTTCATTCCAATCGCTACCACTTTGTGCAATACCCACGGCACAATAATTATGGTCTTTACTAAAAGTTAAACTCGCCAACGAGGCAGTACCATCACTACTTAATTTATTAGGGTCCAGAAATACTTCTGGCGCGCCATCTAAGCCTTTTTGTCGGTATAAAATACTTTGATTTTGTAACCCATCATTCTTATAAAAATAATAATAATCACCCTCTTTAAACGGAGAACTATATTTAGGGTAATTCCAAATTTGAGTTAAACGCTCTTTAATTTTATTACGAAATGGAATTTGCGATAAATAATTTTGGGTAACATTATTTTGTGCCTTAACCCAATTAATTACATCGGTTGCAGTGTCGTTTTCTAACCACTGATATGGATCGTTTATCTTCACTCCAAAATAATCATCCACTACATTTACTTTTTTTGTTACTGGATATTTGTCTACTTGTATTTTTTGCTGAGCCATTGCGGTAATGCTTGTTAACAGTGCCAATACACTTGTTGTTAGATTATGTTTTCTCATAAAATTATAATTGTTTTTCTAAATGGGCAGTATCGTTTCCTTTTACTAATTTAAACTTCTCGCCATCATAGGTTAAATGATAAAGGCATAAGTTGGTATGTTTAAATAGCTCCATATTAGTTAATGGTTCATTTAACATTAAACATAAAAAACTTTTCATAGCGCGGCCATGCATACACAC
>JAGPCI010000173.1 GCA_018058165.1 Bacteroidia bacterium | reverse complement strand
GCTGATGAGTATTTTGGTTTAATGGATATTGGAGTTATAGCAATCGATTCGCCAACTACAAATACTTTCTGCGGTGGAAACCGTAACGTACAAGTAAGGTTGAAAAACTTCGGTAACCAAGCTGTAACAGCAGCTACTTTATCAATTGCAATTGATGGTGTGTTAACAGGAACATACAATTGGTCGGGTAACTTAGCGCCAAATGCTACAAGTGCTCAGATTAATGTGGGCTCGTTTGCGTTTACATCTGGTGTATATAACTTAGCTGTGTATAGTTCGTTGCCTAATTTTGTTAACGATACCATTTTAACCAATGATACAGCGCGTCAAGTAATCACAACTAATTTAAGTGTTACTCCTACCATTAGTTTATCGGCTAGTCAAACCACAATTTGTTCTGGACAAGAGGTAACGTTAATAATAAACTATAGCGGTGGCGGTTCAACACCTGCAATACAATGGCGTAATAAGGGTATTACCTTGCCGTTTGTTGGTGATACTTTAAGAACTACATCATTACTTAATAACGACTCGATAGTTGTAATTCTATCATCTTCTGCTACATGTGCCTCTCCAGTGAATGTGATTTCTAATGCCATTAAAATGGTAGTAGGAACTACAGTGGCAGCCCAGGTTACACTTAGCCCAACTGCTAGTACGGTGTGTGCAGGAACTGATGTAAACTTTACTGCTACTCCATTTAACGGAGGAACAACACCTTCATTCCGTTGGTACAAAAATGGAACACAAGTAGGTGGAGATAGTTCAACCTATAAAGCATTAAACCCAATTGATGGTGATTCAATTAATGTGGTACTGGTATCATCATTAGGTTGTGCAAGCCCAGCAAGTGATACTGCAACAGGAGTTAGAATTACAGTTAATCCGCTGTTAACTCCTACTGCTACAATCAATGCAAGTGCTACCACATTCTGTGCGGGTACTAGCGTAACATTTGCAGCCACAACGGTTAATGCAGGTACATCACCATTTTACCAATGGAAACGTAACGGTTTAAATATTGGCTTAAACAGCGATACTTTAATATTATCATCATTGGCAAATAATGATTCGTTAGAGTTAGTATTAACATCTAATGCAACTTGTGCTACACCACCTATTGTTACTTCAAACAAAATTGGTGTAACAGTTAATCCAATTGTTACTCCATCTGTTACTATTAATAGTAGTACAAATAATGTGTGCTTGGGTACAAGTGTTGCCTTTACTGCTAACCCAGTTAATGCTGGCATAGGTGCTACTTATAATTGGTTAGTAAATGGAACTTCTGCTGGTAGTTCATCTACATTTAGTAGTACAACTTTAGCTAATTTAGATACTGTTAAGTTAATTGTAACAACTGATACTTTATGTGCAGTTCCTGCGGTGGTAACATCAAACAATGTTATTATGCAAATAAACAGTTATGTAAATCCATCAGTAAGTTTCACAGCTTCGGCTGATACGGTTTGTGCTGGCACTTCAGTTACATTTACTGCTAGTGCTACAAATGGTGGTGCAATGCCATCATACCAATGGAAACTAAACGGTAATAATGTGGGTGTTGACTCAAGTAAATACACTGCCATATTAAACAATAACGATTCGGTAACTGTGGTGTTAACTTCAAATGCAGCATGTGTAAATACAACTACAGCAACGGCCTCTTATAAATCTACCAAAGTAAATCCGTTAGCAATTACTAATGTGTTTTTACACTCTAATGGTACAGAAATATGTGCTGGTGGCTCGTTATTGTTTGAAGCTTCTCCTGTTAATGGTGGTACTGCACCTGTATACCAATGGAAAGTGAATGGTATAAATGTTGGGTTAAATACCGACTCATTCCGTTTACAAAATCCTTCAAATGGCGATAGTGTTTCTGTAACAATGATTTCAAATGCAGTTTGTCCTTCGCCTGCTAGTATTACTTCAAGTAAAATTGGAATTACTGTTAATCCAATTGTAACACCTACTGTAAGTATTGTTGCTTCTAAATTAACAGCTTGCCAAGGTGATAGCATTACCTTTACTGCTTCTGCTACTAATGCGGGTACATTGCCTGGATACAAATGGTTTAAAAACGGAACACAAGTAGCAACCAATGTTACCGTATACAAATCGAACCAACTTACCACTACAGATAGCATTTGGGTGGAGTTAACAAGTTCAGTAACTTGTGTTACTTCAGCAACTGCTTTATCTAACAAAATAAATGTAACGGTAAATGCGGTAGTAACTCCAACAGTAAGTGTACAAGCAAATCAAACTTTGGTATGCGCTGGGTCGTCTGTTACCTTTACTGCTCTTGGGTTAGATACTGGTGCAACACCAACTTACCAATGGAAACGTAATGGAACTAATGTGGGAACTAACAATAGAACTTACATAGCTACTGGATTAAATAACAATGATAGTGTTTGGGTTATACTTACATCAAGTGTAACATGTGCAACCACACCAAATGCTACATCAAACAAAGTAGGTATTAATGTTACAACACCAAGTACACCAAATGTTGCGGTTGTGGTATCTGCTACTACAATATGTGCAGGAACTACGGTAACTTACACAGCAACTGCTACTAGTGCAGGTGCTACACCAACTTTCGAGTGGTTTAAAAATGGCATAGCTGTTGGTACCAATAGCACAACATATGTTTCGAACACAATAGCCGATGGCGACCAAGTAATTTGTATTATGACAGCTACTCCGGGTTGTTTAACACAAACTGGTGATACTGCTTACACAGTTGCAATGGTTGTTAGAACTCCTCCTGTTAAACCTGTGGTTACAACCATTAGTGCAGATAGTTTAAGTACTGCATTTGCTTCGGCAGCTTACCAATGGTTTAAAGATGGTGTGGCAATGAGTGGCGTAACTTCACGTGGTGTAAAACTAAACAGTAACGGTATTTACAAAGTTCGTGTTGATAGTATTGGTTGTAGCGCAATGTCTGATTCGGTTATGATAACTACCGTAGGATTAAAAGAGGTAAACTCAATTAGTAATGTAATGGTTTATCCAAATCCTACTTCGGGTATCGCTACTGTAGAAGCAACATTTAGCAACAAAGCAAATACTATAATTACTGTTACAGATATGTTTGGCAGGTTAGTATCTACCTTTAACATGGGTGATATTACTTCACTAAACGATACTGTTAACCTAACTGCATTAGCAGATGGTGTTTACTTTATACAAGTAAAACATGGCGATGATACCTTAACACAACGTGTTGTTAAGGCCGACTAAATAATTAAAAAATTATATAATCTCATTGATAAAACGAGGCTCCAAGTGGGCCTCGTTTTTGTTTTATAACTATGCCGTTTTTCTTACTACCTTTGGCCCGTGAGTTATTACATTAAACAAGATTTAAACGATACCATTTGTGCACTTGCAACTGCAGGTGGAGTAGGGGCAATAGGCGTAATTAGAGTTAGCGGCAATAATGCCATTACTATTGTTGCAGATGTTTTTAAAGGAAAAAAATTAACACAACAAGCCACCCATACCGTACATTTTGGAAAAATTGTAGATGGCGATAAAGTAATTGATGAAGTATTGGCTACTTTGTTTATCAACCCCAAATCGTACACTGGCGAAAATACAGTAGAACTTAGTTGCCATGGTTCGCCATACATACAACAACAAATTTTGCAATTATTGGTAAATAAAGGTTGCCGTTTGGCAAAGCCAGGCGAGTTTACCTTACGTGCTTTTTTAAATAAAAAATTAGATTTAAGTCAGGCCGAAGCAGTAGCCGATTTAATTGCCAGCAATAGCGAAGAGAGTCACCGTACGGCCATGATGCAAATGCGAGGTGGCTTTAGTTACCAAATTGCCGATATGCGCGAGCGCCTCATCAATTTTGCTTCGTTAATTGAACTGGAGTTAGATTTTGCCGAAGAAGATGTAGAGTTTGCACAACGCGATGAACTCACGCAATTGGTTACCAATATTCAAGTGTTAATACATAATTTATTACTCTCGTTTAAGTATGGTAATGCCATAAAAAACGGAATACCAACTGTTATTGCAGGTAAACCCAATGCCGGAAAATCTACTTTGCTTAATGCATTGGTAAACGAAGAGCGCGCCATAGTAAGTGATATTGCAGGCACCACCCGCGATACCATAGAAGAAGCATTTGTGATTGACGGAATTACATTTAGGCTAACCGATACTGCGGGTATTCGCACAGGTTCGCAAGATAAAATTGAAGTAATAGGTATTGAGCGCACGTTTGATAAACTGCAAAAAGCAAGCATCATAATATATGTTTACGATGCATCCACATCAACCCAAACCGAGTTAACAACCGAGTTGGCACAATTCCAAAACATCAACGCCATTGTAATTCCGGTAGCCAATAAAATAGATTTAACTGCTACACCACTCCTACAAAATAATAACACCATTTCACTGTCAGCAAAAGATAAAACGGGTATTGAAAACCTAAAGCATAAGCTTATAGAAATTGTGAGAAAAGACAAAGTTAAAAACGATGTAATCATAACCAACTTGCGCCATTTCGAAGCATTAAAACACGCAAGCGAGTCGTTGCAATTGGTGCTAAATGGAATTGATATGCACATAACAGGCGAGCTGTTGGCTTTTGATATTCGTAAAGCATTATTTCACTTAGGTGAGATAACTGGCGATGTTACCACCGATGATCTTTTAGCAAACATATTTAGCAAGTTTTGTATCGGTAAATAGCTCCTCGAGTGTTCCGATGCATATCCGGATGTATCGAGAGGTGCCTACACGCTATCTATCTTATTTAAGTAAAATAAAAACCAGGGCGTTTCCCCGAGGTTACGCTGCGCTTCACTCTGGGTGGGTTGTTCCGCTATACTTCGCTGCGCTTCGGTGCCGCTTCACCACCTAACGCGGGTGTGTGGTAAAAGTGGTGTTGTGTTTTTAAATAATAATATCAAGTTAAATGAAGCGTTACCCTTTAGTAGAACCTTGCTTTAAACAATGGTTATCTAATTGTTAAAGTAATTAGTGTTGTGATTTTTGTGTTCATCAAACATTTAAAACTACAAGCATAAATGCATTTTTTATAACTATTTATTCGGGTTGATTTTTAATCCAAATTACGCATTGGAAATGCATAGTCGATACAGAAACTGTAAATCAGTTTTATGCAAAACTGCTAACATTTTTTTTGCCGAGGCTTCGGCACGGGATTAACTAAATCAAGTAGTTCGATTTTTCAAATCTTCTATTGATTAATTTGGGTTTAATTATTACTACTGTATTTCTTTAATAATTCGGTGTTGCGTGACCAGTGTAAAAATTTAAATTTTACGGTATCATAAAACAAACCAATAACCAAAAGCGAGGCTGGAAATAACAATACATATAATTGGAGTTTGGTATAAAAAATACCACCAAAAATTCCTCCCATAAAAAAGAAAGCAATAATTCTCATCCTAAGTTTTATGGTTGTAAGTAATTTGGCTTTTTGTGCTTCCGATTTGTAAAAAAACAATTGTGATAACTCAATTCCTAAGT
>JAGPCI010000172.1 GCA_018058165.1 Bacteroidia bacterium | reverse complement strand
TGATAAATCTAAGATTATTCTATTTCGCTAATTTTAATGGCATTGGTTCTAGGCCTATCTTTAATGGGCATACTAGCGGTATTTATTACCAAATCACCTGCTTTAATTAAACCTCTTTCTTTTAAAAAATCATTTACTTCTTGTATAGATTGATCTGTGCTTTCAAAGTTTTTGTAATGAAATGCCCTAACTCCCCAAACCAAACTTAATGTATTTAACAAACGCTGGTTTCCGGTAAAAATATAAATACAAGCTCTTGGCCTAAATGATGAAATTTTATAAGCTGTATATCCACTAAATGTCATACTAACAATTGCAGATGCTTTTAAATGGTCAGAAATTCTTACAGCTGTAAAGCATATCTCATCACTCAAAGTAGTTGGCGAATCTCCAGTTGGTCGTGTACCTTTAAAAAATGGTGCATTGGTTTTTTCTGCTTCGGCAATGGTGCGTTGCATGTGTTTAATTGCTAATATTGGGTAAGCGCCTACAGATGTTTCTGCACTTAACATTACAGCATCAGCGCCATCCATTACAGCGTTAGCAATATCATTTACCTCTGCACGTGTAGGAGATGGACTAGTAATCATACTCTCCATCATTTGTGTTGCAATAATTACTGGCTTACCGGCTTCATAACATTTTTTAACAATACGTTTTTGTATTACTGGTACTTGCTCCATTGGCATTTCTACGCCCAAATCTCCACGTGCAACCATAATACCATCTGACACTGCAATAATTTCATCCAAGTTATCAAGTGCTTCTGGTTTTTCAATTTTTGCAATTACCCTAGGTTTCCATTCGCTTTTATCAATAATTTTTTTAATTTCTAGAATGTCTTCTGCCTTGCGCACAAAACTTAGTCCTATCCAATCTACTTTTTGTTCTAATCCAAATAGCAAATCCGCATGATCTTTTTCTGTCATTGCTGGTATTGATAGCTTAGTTTGTGGCAGGTTAAATCCTTTTTTAGAAGATAAAACACCACCAAAGTTTACTTTACATTTTATCTCATCAACACCATTTGTTTCAATTACCTCAATCTCTATTTTACCATCATCAAGCAAAACCAATTCGCCTGGTTTAACATCTTCAGCAAGCGTTTTAAATTTAACTGATATTCTCTCCGCAGTGCCAATAATAGGTTGGGTGGTAACAGTTATAATACTTCCCGAAATTAATTCAATTTTATTGTCTTGCATTTCGCCTACGCGTAGCTTCGGGCCTTGTAAGTCAAGTAGCATGCTTACATGCGAATCTAACTCTAAGTTTATTTGCTTTATGTTATCAATTACTTTTTTATGGTCTTCGTAACTACCGTGCGAAAAATTAAGTCTGCACACATCAACCCCTTCGTGTATAATGGCCTTTAGCATTGCTAAGCTTGCAGTTGCAGGGCCAATTGTGGCTACTATTTTTGTACGGTTAAAATTTGTTACCTTCATGATATATGTTAATTTTTATTTGTTCTGTTTAATGTTGTCAAAGTTAAGTTATTTATTGTCCTATGAAGTTATCAAATTGTAAGGTTGATTTTAAACATAAATTAAATGGCTTTTCGATTTTAACTTTTCTACATCAATTGGATATATTATTTGCACTTCACTAATTTTTTTGATGGCATCTTTTAATTGTTCTTCTTCAAAAAAATCAACAGCACCTTTAATTATAAGAATATAGTCAAAAGTCTTTAATTCTGGTAATAAAAAAATATTTTCATCTTTATTAGCTATCAAATAATATGTGGTATGATTTTCCTCATCAACGAATAAATATTGCGGAAGCTTTAGTTTATTATTACTTATCTCAAGTTCATAATCGTTTATTCTTGAAAAATTGTATGGGTGGATTTTATTAAATAACCACGCCAACCTATAAGGTTTTTCTTGTGATACTATGCCATACAGAAGAAAATCGTAGTCAAACTCGAATGCTAACTCAAACTTTTTGATAAGCGTATTGGATTAAAAATGGATGATGTGCGAAGTAACAAAAAAAGGATTCGGTAAACGATAATTGTCGATTAATTTTTTGCACAAACACTAAAAAAAAAATTGTGATTGCTTTTTAGTTAAAAAAAACACTTTATTTGCACATTCGAAACTTAAATAAATACTAAAATGTCAGACGTAGCAACAAGAGTAAAAGCTATCATTATCGATAAGCTTGGCGTTGAAGAAAGTGAAATTAATAATGAAGCTAATTTTACCAACGATTTGGGTGCTGATTCATTAGACACCGTTGAATTGATTATGGAATTTGAAAAAGAATTTAACATTGCAATTCCAGATGATCAAGCAGAAAAAATTGGTACAGTTGGTCAGGCGGTTGCTTACATCGAGCAAAACGCTAAAGCTTAATTTTATTTAAAAAACGTATTTAAATGACATCCCGAAGAGTAGTTGTTACAGGAATTGGAGCTTTAACCCCTATTGGTAACAATGTTCAGGATTATTGGACAGCATTGTCAAACGGAGTGAGTGGGGCTGCCCCAATCACCCGTTTTGACGCATCCAAATTCAAGACACAGTTCGCCTGCGAGATTAAAAACTTCGACATTACTAATTTCATCGACCGCAAAGAAGCGCGTAGAATGGATCCGTATACCCAATACGCAATGGTTACGGCCGAAGAAGCTATCAATGACTCTGGTCTTGATTTGGACAAAATTAACAAAGATCGAGCTGCCGTTATTTGGGCATCAGGTATTGGTGGTTTAAGTACGTTTCATTCAGAGGTTATGTCATTTGCCAAAGGCGATGGTACTCCTCGTTTTAGTCCGTTTTTCATCCCTATGATGATTGCTGATATTGCAGCCGGACTTATATCTATTAAATATGGTTTCCGTGGACCAAACTTTGCCGTAGTTTCAGCTTGTGCAAGTTCTACCAATGCAATTAGTGATGCCTATCTTTATATTAAAGCGGGTAAAGCTGATCTTGCTATAACAGGAGGTTCTGAAGCAGGTGTTGCCGAACCTGCCATTGGTGGCTTTAATTCAATGAAAGCGCTTTCTGAGCGTAATGATGATCCTGCAACCGCATCAAGACCGTATGATTTAAATCGTGATGGTTTTGTTTTGGGTGAAGGTGCGGGAGCGTTAATTCTTGAAGAATTAGAACATGCTAAAGCTCGTGGAGCAAAAATTTACGCTGAATTAGTTGGCTTTGGTGCTAGTGCCGATGCATATCATATGACTGCTCCACATCCAGATGGTCTTGGAGCAAGTTTAGTTATGCGAAGTGCTTTAGAAGAAGCTGGAATTGCACCTCACGAAGTGCAATATATTAATACCCATGGTACTTCAACTCCTTTAGGTGATCCTCAAGAGTTAAAAGCAATTCAAAATGTTTTTGGTGATGCAGCTTATGATTTAAATATCAGTTCTACAAAATCAATGACTGGACATTTACTTGGTGGTACAGGCGCAATTGAGGCTATAGCATGTTTAATGGCTATCGAAAAAGGAATTATTCCTCCTACAATTAATCATACTACACCTGATCCTCAAATTGACGAAAGGCTAAATTTAACTTTAAATAAAGCCCAAACTCGGGAAGTTAAGGTGGCGCTAAGTAATACATTTGGCTTTGGTGGACATAACGCTTCAGTACTGTTTCGTAAGTACGAAAGTTAATTTTTAACTATTGCTATTTTGATTCGTAGAACCAGCAAAGGGCTTTTAATCTCACTATTTTCTAATCAACGTTCAGATTACAACAGAATAAAACATATTACAGGGTTTTATCCTGGTACTATTTCCTGCTATATCCAAGCTTTAAGGCATCATACAGCCTCTACTACTGTGCATAAAAATGGCTCTCGAGATAGTAACGAACGTCTCGAATATTTAGGCGACTCTGTGCTAAATACGATTGTTGCTGAGTTATTATTTAATAAATTTCCATACAAAAGTGAAGGTTTCTTAACCGAAATGCGCAGTAAAATTGTTAGCAGAGAAAGCCTAAATGATTTAGCCATAAAAATTGGATTAAGCCGAATTGTTCTATACGATAAACGTGCCATTGGACTGCATACAAAGAATAGTATTTTTGGAAATGCATTGGAAGCTTTTATTGGTGCAATTTTTCTTGATGGTGGTTTTGGACTTGCCCAAAAATTTATCATTACAAAAATAATTACCCATATCGATTTAGATACCTTACAACATACTGAAAAAAACTATAAAGGTAGGTTGATTGAGTGGGGGCAAAAAAACAACACTTCTGTTGAGTTTGAAACAACTGAAAATAATGCTCAAAAACAAAGGTTATTCTTAGTTAAAGCCGTAATTGATTCTGAATTAAAAGGACAGGCAGAACATATTTCTAAGAAGAAGGCAGAGCAATTGGCCGCAGAAAAAGCCTGTGAAAGCTTGTCCATTAAGTTTTAGTAAAAACAGGTTTAATTATATTTTAATTTAGAGATGCTTAATTTTTTCCTTTAAAGTTAAGGTCTCAAAAACTAATGTATCATCCTCATTATCATTTAACTTGTAGTTTCTGTGCTGCTTTATAGTTTTTTCTCATTTTATTTTAATACAAACTATAGTATAAATTTTGGTTGCTAAGTTGGTTTTGAGTTTTATTTCAATATATTTGATAATCTAAAAATTTACCGTTGATAATATTTTCGTTATGAATAAACATAAACTAAAGGCAAGATTGAATGGCATATTTATACTGCTAATTATGTTAGCTTGTGCTACATTTAATTTACATGCTCAAATCATTGTTCAAGTTGGAACAGGTACAGGAGCTCAGGGTACTACCGGACTTACACCTTACGGCACACTTTACGAAGATGGTAAAGCCACTTATTTAATTCGAAAAAGCGAGTTAAATGCTTTAGGCGTAGCTGCGGGTTCAATTACCTCGTTAGCATTTAATGTTACTGTCGTTCCAAATCCTGCATTAGCTGGTTTTACAATTAAAATGGCGCATACTAATGTTACTACCTTAGTTGGTTATGTAACCGCTAGTTTCACTACTGTTTATACCACTGCTAGTACATTGCCTGGTATTGGTTGGGCCACCTATAATTTTAGCAATACTTTCGCGTACAATGATGTAGACAACATTGTAATTGAGGTTTGTTATGATAATGCTTCTTGGGTTTCAAATGGTACTGTTCAATCTTCTACTACTACTTTTAACTCTGTTTATGGAACCTATATGGATGGAGGTGTTGGATGCGCACCTGGTTTGCTTGCCAATATTTCTGCTGCTACAACAGAAAGACCTAATATGAGATTAGGTTATATACCTGGAGGCGGAGGGGCAGGCGGAGGCAATCCCTTCCTAGCACCACCTATCGCAGCCTTTGCATACGATAAAGGCATCGACACGGTATGGGTAAATAGCCCTTATGCATTTGTAAACAACTCAACAGGCGATAGCGCAGCTTATTGGCGAGTAGAAGGCCAACCAGGTGCAAATAAATGCGTACCCGATTATAACAAATGTTACCACCAAATAAGTAACACTGTACGTAATTTTAGATATAGCTTTAGTGATACAGGTAGTTATTTAGTAACACTTGCTATACG
>JAGPCI010000171.1 GCA_018058165.1 Bacteroidia bacterium | reverse complement strand
TTATGTCAATACTAGGCGCTCCTGCAAGGCGTGCCCTGCAAAATGCTGGAATAAGTACAATTAAAGAACTTAGCCAAAAATCTGAAATGGAGTTGTTAACGCTTCATGGTTTTGGACCTTCAAGTTTGCCTAAATTGAGGCAGTTGTTAAAAAATGCTGGGTTAAGCTTTAAAAAATAAAAAATAAAAAATCAACTTGCTATCCAAACAAGTAATTTAACATCTCCTCTAATTTACTTACTTCTACAATAGTTATGTTTGATTTTTGTTTGGGTATTTTATTAAACTTACTAACGTAAATGCTAGTAAAACCAAGCTTTTCGGCTTCGCTAATACGTTGTTCAATTCTACTAACAGCCCTAATTTCTCCACTTAAACCAACCTCACCAATAAAGGCAATTTTACTATCAATAGGTACATTTTGGTAACTACTAACAATTGCAGCAATTACGCCCAAATCAATTCCTGGATCTTCAACACGTATGCCGCCCGTTATGTTTATAAACACATCTTGCATGCCCATGCGCAAGCCACATTTTTTTTCTAAAATGGCCAAAAGCATATTTAATCTTTTGCCATCGTAGCCATTGCTATTTCGTTGCGGAGTACCATAAGCAGCAGTACTTACCAAAGCCTGCGTTTCAATTAATAATGGTCGTAAACCCTCTATGGTAGCACTAATTGCTATGCCACTTAAGTTTTCATCACGTTGCGATATTAAAATTTCTGAAGGATTACTTACTTCACGCAAGCCAGCTCCGTGCATTTCGTAAATACCCATTTCGCTGGTGCTTCCAAACCTGTTTTTGGTGGTACGCAAGATACGGTAAACGTGGTTTCGGTCACCTTCAAATTGCAATACGGTATCAACCATGTGCTCTAATAGCTTTGGGCCAGCTAACGATCCATCTTTAGTAATATGGCCAATTAAAAAAACGGGTGTTCCTGTTTCTTTTGCAAACCTAATTAAGTCGCCTGCGGTTTCTTTAATTTGAGAGATGCTTCCAGGTGTACTATCAATTAATTCACTTTGTAAAGTTTGTATAGAATCTATCACCACAATATCAGGTTGTAATTCTTGTAAAGCTTTTCCTATTTTTTGGGTTGATGTTTCTGTAAATAAATAACACTCGTTATTTCTGTAAGGTAACCTTTCGGCACGCATTTTTATTTGTGTTTCACTTTCTTCACCACTAATATAAAGTACTTTTTTGTCATCAAGCTGTAAGGCAATTTGTAGCATTAAAGTTGATTTGCCAATTCCTGGTTCGCCACCAATTAATATTACACTCCCAGGTACAATTCCTCCACCCAAAACCCTACTTAATTCTAAATCTTTTATGGCATATTTTAGGGCAGTACCTTGCTCAACATGCGAAAGTAAAACGGGCTTTAGTACACTTTTTATTGCACCTTCTTGTTTCCAAGTTTTTTTGTACTCGGTTTTTTCTTTATGAATTACCTCTTCTGTAAATGAGTTCCACTCTCCACAACTGTTGCATTTACCCACCCACTTTGATGAACTTGCCCCACAGTTTTTACAAAAAAATGTTGTTTGCGTTTTTGCCATGTTATGGCTGCAATATACTTAAAAACAAAAAAAGCGGGAAACTTTCGAATCCCGCTTTAATTACAAACTATCCTTACCTCAAATACACTACTATTTAGATAAGATCTTCCGGTAATTATACTGCAACTAAATTGCAGATACTTATAACCTTCTAATTAACGCAACAAAAATACGATTAGTATTTCATGCCGCAAATTGATTTTAACAAGCGGTTATTAAAGTTGTTAATCGGTAGCGGCTATTTAATAACTGTAACTATAACCATTTAGACCGTTGTTTGTTTTAACCAAATCGGCAAATATTTGCCAGAAATAATAATTAGTCTGTTTAACATTATTGTATTTGGGGTGATGAAAACTTGTATTATTGTTATCAAAAATTCCCCTAAAGGCCTGTTTTGATATTAAATGGTAAGGTAATAATTATACTGAATATTTATTACAAGCCTTGATCTTACTTACCATTTAGTGTTTATAATCTAACAAGTACTAATTTAAATACTACTTTGACTGTAAACAAAATAAGCATGTTAAATGTATAGTATATTAGCCAAATTAAGGAGATTAAAATAAATCGCTTATTTTGCTGCAAAATTGAGCCAAATAGATAACATAAAACGACCTATTGCCAACGACCTAGACTTGTTTGAAGTTAAGTTTAGGGAGGCTATGAAAAGTAACGTACCCTTACTTGATACCATTATGACTTACATAGTTAAGCGTAAAGGCAAGCAAGTGCGACCAATGTTTGTGTTTTTATCAGCTAAAATATTTAATGGTATTAATGATAGCACTTATCGTGCTGCTAGCTTAGTGGAGCTTTTGCATACTGCTACTTTGGTGCATGATGATGTAGTGGATGATAGTGACGAACGCAGGGGTTTTTTTAGTGTAAATGCACTTTGGAAAAATAAAATTGCTGTACTTGTAGGTGATTATTTACTAAGTAAAGGTCTTTTACTTTCTGTTAAAAACAAAGATTTTAAATTGCTTGAAATTGTTAGCGAATCAGTAGAGGCAATGAGTGAAGGGGAGCTTTTGCAAATAGAAAAAACACGAAATTTAAATTTAAGCGAAGAGGTATATTACGATATTATCAGAAAAAAAACGGCTTCGTTAATTGCCAGTTGTTGTGCAATTGGTGCAGCTAGTGCAGGTGCGAGTGAAGAACAAATAGAACAAATGCGTTTGTTTGGCGAAAAAATTGGAATCGCATTTCAAATGAAGGATGATTTGTTGGATTATGGCGATACTGATATTGGAAAACCAACGGGTATTGATTTAAAAGAAAAGAAACTTACCCTGCCAATTATTTACACGATTAATCATGCTGATAGCGCCACCCGCAGTTTTATAATAAATACCATTAAAAACCACAACACCAATAAAAAGAAAGTGGCTGAGGTGATTAAATATGTAAACGAACATGATGGTATTTCATACACCATTAAGGCCATGGAGCTATATAAAAACGAAGCGCTTACTATATTAGATACAGTAAGCGACTCGCCATTTAAAACCAATTTAATTGAGTTGGTTGATTATGTTATAAATCGAACCAAATAATAGGCTATTATTTTCTTATTATTATTTGAACTTTACGGTTTAAGTTATGTATATCTTCTGAACAGCTACTACAATCACTACACGATTCTGTTCTTACATCACCCATACCAGCTTTTGAAATTTTGTTTGCCGCAACACCTTGTTTAATTAAATAAGTACTAACTGCATTGGCGCGTTTTTGCGATAAGCCCTTGTTGTAACCTGCTTCACCACGGCAATCGGTGTAGCCTAATAGTTGTATGCTTGATGATTTATCAGCCTTCCAAATAATTACAGCCTCGTTTAAAAGTGTTAAATCATTTGGTAAATTACTGCTGTTAAAGTCGTAATAAACTGCCTTTTCTGAAATTATTGTGCCCTTTGCAATAATTGGTTTGGAAGTAGTTTTAGTTTTTATTTCAGGTTCGGTAGTTATTTTATTTGCACCAGTTTTTAATTTGGTTTCATTCACTGCAATTGTTGTTAACACCGTATCTTTTTTAGGTATTTCTGTGCGTTTAACAATTGGAGTATAGTTGCTGTTAAAATAATATACCTTATCAAATCCATTATAACTATCTCGGTTTGATGAGAAATAGCCTGTTTGTCCATCTTTGTTCATCACAAAGGCGATATCATCTTTGCTGCTATTGTATGGTTTGCCCATATTAGTTGAAGCGCCATAAGTGTAATTATTACCTATTGTACATTCAAAAATATCGTATCCACCAAACCCAACATGGCCTTTAGACGCAAAATAAAGTTTATTGTCTTTTAAAAACGGAAATCCATCATGTTCGGTGGTGTTAATTTTATCACCAAGATTTATTGGGGTAGTCCAAGTGCCATCTTGGTTGCGGTTGGTACGGTAAATATCCAATCCACCATATCCACCAGCCATATCACTTGCAAAATAAAGAGTATTGCCATCAGCAGTAATTGCAGGATGCACAAAGTTGTAATCTTTATTGTTAAATGATAATTCTTGAACTTGCTCAAACTTACCATTTATTAATTTGGCGCTGTATAACCTCAAATTGCTAACACCATCCTTGCTAATTTCTGATTTGCCAGATTTTTTAACTTCGCCATCTTTAATTTTAGCACCAGTAGCCATAAAGTATAATGTTTCGCCATCTGGGGCTAAATGTGGAAATCCTTCGTTATATGGAAATTTAATTTCTGATACCAAATCATTTTCGGTTGAAATAAAATTTGTTGAATCAATTTTACGAGCAAATCGCAAATCGAATATTTGAGTAAATTCATCTTCTATTGTATCTATTGCTTGCGAATAAATTACACCATCATCAAAAAATGTATAACCTAAGCTTTGTCCGCTTACATTAAGTGTTGTAACACCAACAAAAGTGGCCGGACGAACGTTATCTTTGTTTTTAATGGCCCATGCCAACGATTTTTCTAAAAACGCAGTGTATGAATCTTTTTGTAATAATTTGTTGTAATACACAAACTGCTCGCGTGCTTGATCGTACTTGTCGTTAATTTTAAGCAAGTTTCCATACTCTAAATAATCATCTGGATCTGGTTTTTTGTCGCCTAATCTAATCAGCTCTGTAAATTTTTGTTCGGCCTTTGCATATTGAAAAGTGTAAAGATAACTGTATGCTAAATTGCGTAAAATATGTACTTCGTTTTTTGTAGTACGGTTGTTTTTTATTGCATGTTCGTACTCTTTAATTGCTTCTTTGTATTTATAACTTAAATAAAAAGCATCTCCGTTTTCTACGCTTTCTTGTGCAAGAGTGCTTAAAGCAAAGCAAGTAAAAACAGATAATAAAATTAAATAAATTTGGGTGTTCTTTTTTATCATGATTGAGCGGTAAGTATGGTTAAAATATCTTCTATGTATTCTCGGTTATTGGCTAGGCGTGGTACTTTATGCTGGCCACCTAATTTGCCATTTTTTTTCATCCAATTATAAAATGTACCCTTTTGTACTGCATGTACTTTTGGCATAATCATAGCCATATCTTTAAAACGTTTGGCTTCGTAATCGCTATTGCTATTTTTTAAATAATTATCTAATACAAGGGTAAACGCCTCCATGTCATCAGGTGTGTTTTCAAACTCAATAAGCCATTGGTGTGTGCCTATTGTGTCCGATTCGAAAAACACTGGAGCAGCAGTGTAATCAATTACTTTTAGGTTTAGTTGGGCACAACTTTGTGATATGGCTAAATCAGCATTTTCAATCACCAACTCTTCACCAAACGCATTAATAAAATGTTTTGTTCGGCCAGTAATTTTAACTCTATGAGGGTAAAGTTGTGTAAATTTAATGGTATCGCCTATTACATAACGCCATAAACCAGCATTGGTGCTAATTACTAAAGCATAGTTTTCGTTAGTTTTTACTTCATCTATCGAGTATGTTTTGGGGTGTTCTTTGCCATATTCGTTCATGGGCATAAATTCATAAAATATG
>JAGPCI010000170.1 GCA_018058165.1 Bacteroidia bacterium | reverse complement strand
ATAAAAGCAGTATCAAGAATAACAGGCAGTTCGCCATATTTATCACGCATATAATTACCCAACTTACTATCAGGGTGTTTAGCACCAAAATAATACATGCGCAGTTTTAGCTTAGTAATTCCTAAAAATCTTTTATTGGGTTTTTGTTTTAAATTTTCGGCAATTGGAGTTATAACATCATTCCTGGTTTCGCCAGTAACATTAATTGTACTGCCATTATACAATAGTTGTTGCGAGCTACGCAGTTGTTTGGTTATATTGCACGCGTTTAGCATCAGTGCTAAAAACACCAATACCAGATAAATTTTTATGTTATCAAAAGCACGAATCAAAATTATACAATCACTTCACCTTAAAAAATACCGCAACGAATTAAAGCTTTTTGTGGTAGAAGGTAAAAAACAAGTTGCTGAGTTACTAACTTCTAATTACCAAATTAGTTGCCTTATTGCTACACACAATTGGGCAATGCAACATGCGCAATATATTACAAACAACACCGAGTTAATAACAGTAAGTGATGATGAACTAAAAAAAGTTAGTTTACTACAAGCACCTCAAGATGTATTAGCCTTAGTGCAAATGCCAGATATAAACTATTTACCAGAACTATTAATCAATAATTTTACGGTAGTTTTAGATGGTATACAAGACCCTGGAAATTTAGGAACTATTGTAAGGATTGCAGATTGGTATGGCATTAAAAACATAGTGTGTAGTTTAGATTGTGTTGATATTTATAACCCTAAAACCATACAAGCCACTATGGGTTCGTTTGCTCGTGTTAATGTGTATTATACAGATTTAATTGAAGTCCTTAATCAAACCGATTTACCGGTGTATGGTGCGCTAATGCAAGGTGAATCATTACATACGGTACAATTACATAAAAATGCATTGCTAATAATAGGTAACGAAGGCAAAGGCATTTCAGAAAACTTATTACAATACATTACCAACCCAATTACAATACCTAAATTTGGCGAAGCAGAAAGCTTAAATGCGGGTGTTGCTGCTGCAATTATTTGTGATGCAAGGGCACGCTTTTTAAATATTTGATAACAAGTCCGTAGGACTAATTTATATTTTTTATGCAGGCATGATATACAATGTATAAAATAAGTCATACATTTTAGTATTTTCGCGGCAATGGAAAATATTAGAAATTTCTGCATCATTGCACATATAGATCATGGCAAAAGTACCTTAGCCGACCGTTTATTAGAGTATACCCAAACGGTAAGCAAGCGTGATATGGAAGCGCAAGTACTTGATAATATGGACTTGGAGAAAGAACGCGGAATTACTATTAAGAGCCATGCTATTCAAATGGACTTTATTCGCGATGGTAAAAAATATGTATTAAATCTAATTGATACTCCAGGCCACGTAGATTTTAGCTACGAAGTTTCAAGAAGTATTGCTGCTTGCGATGGTGCATTGTTAATTGTTGACTCAAGCCAAGGTATACAAGCCCAAACCATTAGTAATTTATATTTGGCGATTGAGCAAGGTTTGGAGATTATCCCTATTCTTAATAAAATAGATTTACCACACAGCATGCCCGAAGAAGTTAGCGACCAAATTATTGATTTAATAGGTTGCGATTACGAAGATATTTTGCGTGCAAGTGGCAAAACAGGCCAAGGTGTAAACGAAATTTTACATGCAATTGTTGATAGAGTGCCTGCACCTAAAGGTGATGTTAACAAACCACTTAAAGCCTTAATTTTCGATTCGGTGTTTAACTCTTTTCGTGGTATTATAGCTTATTTTCGTATTTATGATGGTGTAATTAAAAAAGGCGATAAAGTAAAGTTTTTAGCAACTGGCAAAGAGTATCTGGCCGATGAAGTTGGTGTTTTGCGACTAAACATGGAACCACGTAACGAAGTAAAAGCTGGTGATGTAGGTTATATTATTTCTGGCATTAAAGAAGCCCGCGAAGTAAAAGTGGGTGATACTTTAACACACTCTTTATTACCTTGTTCAGAAGGAGTAAAAGGGTTTGAAGATGTTAAACCAATGGTATTTGCTGGTATTTACCCAGTAGAAACGGATGATTTTGAAGAATTACGCGAAAGCATGTACAAGCTTCAATTAAATGATGCTTCGTTAACATTTGAGCCAGAGAGTTCGGCTGCATTAGGTTTTGGTTTCCGTTGTGGATTTTTAGGAATGTTGCACATGGAAATTATTCAGGAGCGTTTAGAGCGCGAATTTGGAATGACGGTAATTACTACTGTGCCAAACGTAAGTTACCATTGCTTTACCAATAAAGGCGAAAAAATTATTGTTAATAACCCTAGCGATTTGCCTGAAGCAAATTATATAGCACATGTTGAAGAGCCTTTTATTGCGGCAACAATTATTACAGCCGCAGAATTTGTGGGGCCAATTATGGGATTATGTTTAGGCAAAAGAGGAACTTTAAAAAGCCAAGTATATTTAACACCAGTGCGTGTTGAAATGAAATTTGACATGCCACTAGCCGAAGTTGTATTCGACTTTTTTGATAAACTTAAAACAATTTCTAAAGGATACGCATCGTTTGATTACCATCCTATTGCCTATGTAGTTTCTGACCTTGTTAAGCTTGATATTTTATTGGCTAAAGATAATGTTGATGCTTTATCAGCAATTATTCACCGCGATCGTGCTTACGATTGGGGTAAGAAAATTTGCGAAAAATTACGTGAATTAATTCCTCGCCACCAATTCGAAATTCCTATACAAGCAAGTATTGGAGCTAAAGTAATTGCCCGCGAAACCATTAAAGCCTTGCGTAAAGATGTTACTGCTAAATGTTATGGTGGTGATATTAGTCGTAAGCGTAAGTTACTTGAAAAACAAAAAGAAGGTAAAAAACGTATGCGCCAAGTAGGTAATGTAGAGATTCCGCAAAGCGCATTTATGGCTGTATTAAAACTAGACTAATTGTTTTATTAAAATCAACAATTACCTTCTCCCTCCTGTTTACAACTTATTTTTAGTTTGCATTAAATATAAATGTAATTGATATACATTTGTTTTATGCTTAAAAATTCAATAAAAAACCTGTCAATACTTTTGCTTTTATTGGTGGTAATATCATGCAATAACAACCCTCGCAATAACATGCCACAAACGGGTAATTTTGGTGCTCAAGTATCAGAAAGCAATGTTGTATCGGTTACTGATGTTTTAAAATTATTAGAAACCAACAAGGAAATAAACGTAACTGTAACTGGCAAAATTAGTGAGTTTTGTAAAGGCGAAGGCTGTTGGATTACCCTAGAAAACAATGGTGGCGAACCGCTATTTGTTGAAACAGAGAACAAGTCGTTTGTATTGCCAAATAACATAACCGGAAAAATTGCCGTAGTTGCTGGCAAAGCATATATTACTACAAATACAGATGGCAAGGCCGAGCCAATAATTACAGCAACTGGCATTATAATTAAATAACATAATACTGATGCTAAACTGGCAAATTACTCCAATAAAATTGGAGCTTAAATACACTTGGAAAATATCAAGAAATAGTAGCACACATAAAACCAATTTTATTATAAATTGTGGTTTTAATAAATGGGCAGGCATTGGCGAGGTTGCTCCAAATATTCGTTATAACGAAACACCTGATATTATTGCCCAAGAGTTTGAAACCTTTATAAAAGCTGGTGGTAACAAGGTTCACGACATACACGAGTTAACCGAATTATTAAACAAACTAAAACTAAAAAACGCATTACGGTTTGGTATCGAAAGTGCCTATATACACATGTTATGTAATGCCGAAAAAACACCAATACACCAGTTTTTAGGGATTGAACAAGCCCATAATATTGAGACCAGCTACACTTTGCCAATTATGGAAATTGATGAAGTGGCAACATTTTACAACTCCAATAAATTAGATAGGTTTAGCGTAATTAAACTTAAAACAAACGCAGATAACGGCCCCGAATTAATTAAACACATTACTAGCTTTTGCAATAAGCCATTAATTATTGATGGCAACGAAGCCTATAAAAATGCCGATGAATTATTGCACTTTTTAGATGCAGTAAAACACCATAATATTGTAATGGTAGAACAACCTATGCCAGCTATTTGTGAAGAGGATTATAAGGCTGCAAAAAAGCAAAGCCCATTTCCATTAATGGCCGATGAAAGTGTTTGCGATGAAGCCGATTTTGAACTTATTGCCCAACAGTTTGATTTTGTAAACATGAAATTAATGAAAGCTGGTGGATATTTAAATGGTTTACACATTATTAACGAAGCTAAAAATCATGGTTTAAAAACAATGATTGGTTGCATGGTAGAAACTTCGTTGGGCATTTCGAGTGCGTTTAATATGTGTAGCTTAACAGATTATGCTGACTTAGATGGTTATTTGATTGTGAAAGACGAACCGTTTAGATTATTGCACGAAGAAAACGGAAAAATAAACCTTAGCCGATAAGCTGCATATTTACTACATTTGTAGCCCTTGCATGGAAAAAAATAACATTCATATTGTAAACAGACGAGCTAGTTTTGAGTACCATTTGGTGCAAAAATACACAGCGGGCATTGTGCTTACCGGAACCGAAATTAAATCAATACGGGATGGAAGCGTAAACATAACCGATGCTTTTTGTTATATAAAAGATGGGGAGTTATTTATTCGTAACATGCACATTAGTATTTGGAAACAAGGCTCATACTATAACCACGACCCATTGCGTGTGCGTAAGCTCTTATTAAAACGCAGTGAGTTAAAAAAGATAAAAACCAAAGCTGTTGAAAAAGGCTTTACGATAATCGCCACCAAAATGTTTTTATCAGAAAGCGGTTATGCCAAAATAGAAATTGCAGTAGCCCAAGGTAAAAAAACCTTTGATAAACGCGAAGACATTAAAAAACGAGATATTTCGAGAGATACAGCTAGGGCTTTAGCTTAAAACTTAGCTATTGCTTTTACCAACTTTGGCCCTTTATAAATAAAACCTGTGTAAAGCTGAACCAAGTTAGCGCCCGATTGTATTTTTTCTTTAGCTTTTGCTTCGTTATCAATACCACCAACACCAATTAACGGTATAGCACCATTACTTTTTTGATGTAAATGCGCCAATACTTCTGTTGAATGATTAAACAATATTTTACCACTTAAACCGCCTGCGCCAATTTGTTCAACTTGTTGTTTTGATGCCAATAATCCTTCTCTACTAATTGTTGTGTTGGTAGCTACTACACCTTCAATTTGTGTATCTTTTACAATATCTACCACATCATTTAATTGTTCAACCGTTAAATCTGGTGCAATTTTTAACAATACAGGTTTTAGTTTTTTACCATCATTAATAAAACTATTACGCATGGTAATTAAGGCCGATAAAATTTTAGTCAATGGCTCTTTATCTTGCAAAGCCCTTAAGTTTGGCGTATTAGGCGAGCTTACATTCACCACAAAATAATCAACCACATCGTATAGTTTTTCAAAGCAAATTTCGTAATCGCGCTGAGCTAATTCGTTTGGGGTAACTTTATTTTTTCCAATATTCCCTCCTACTATTAAATCTTTAGGTCTGTTTTTTAAACGCTCAACCACCACATCAACCCCATCATTATTAAAACCCATGCGATTAATAATAGCCTCATCTTTTATCAACCTAAATAGCCTTGGCTTATCA
>JAGPCI010000169.1 GCA_018058165.1 Bacteroidia bacterium | reverse complement strand
AACCTAAAATATTTTTACCCAACCAGCCCGCTGCATAAGCTTCTGCAATGGCTTGTTCTAAAACACGCACTAAATAAAAATACTCGCCACGTATATATATGTATGATGTGTTTGCTCCTAATGCAAAACTTGATGTAATCATTCCTTCAATTAACAAATGAGGAATTTTTTCCATCAAATAACGGTCTTTAAAAGTACCCGGTTCGCTTTCGTCTGCATTACAAACTAAGTAACGAGGCACACCTTCTGGCTTTGCCAAAAAGCTCCACTTCATACCCGTAGGGAAACCTGCTCCACCACGGCCACGTAAGCCAGATTTTTTTACTTCTTCAACAATTGCCTCAGTGGTCATTGTTTTTATAGATTTCTCAACCGAAGCATAACCGCCTTTATTGCGATACACTTCATAGGTTGCTATGCCTGGTACATCTATATGTTCTAATAATACTTTACGTCCCATGTTATTATTTTGCCACAGTTTGCAATTAGTTTTTTCTGAAAGTAGTTTCAGTTAAATATTTACTACAAGTAGTATCGTTTTTGTGTTGATTAATCAACTCGTCTACTTTTTCTAAGGTTAAGTTTTCGTGATATTGCTCGCCAATTTGTATCATTGGTGCAGTACCGCAACTTCCTAAACATTCTACCGTTTTTAAAGTAAATTTTCCATCTGTAGTTGTCTCACCGTTTTTTATACCTAATCTTTTTTCTATGTGAGCCACCACATCATTTGCGCCACGTAACCAGCAGCTACTTGTTTGGCAAACTTCAATTAAGCATTTACCAACAGGCTTTAAGTTAAACATGCTATAAAAACTAGCAACCTCATAAACTTCAATTGGCTGTATGTTTAATAACTCGGCTACTTTATCCATTACTGGCGCACTTAACCAGCCATCAAACTCTGCTTGTGCAATATGCAATGCAGGTAATAGGGCCGATTTGTGTTTTCCCTCTGGGTAGCGATTCATCAAACTTTTAATTAAAGTTTCTGATTCGGCACTGAAACGAACGTCTTTTAATTCACTCATTTTTGTATCAATAGTTAATCCGTTATTGGATTTTTTGTTGATTTATATGTTGGTTTATCAAACACTTTAATTGCTTTAAATTAAGGTTGTTTTGATAAGTTTTTCTTTATTCTTTTTTATGCGTCAAGCTCTCCAGCAATAACATTTAAGCTACTTAAAGTTAAAATGGCATCACTTAACATTCCACCTTTAATCATTTCGGGATAAGCTTGGTAATAAATAAACGATGGCCTACGGAAATGTAACCTTAAAGGTGCGCGGCCACCATCGCTAATTAAGTAAAATCCTAACTCGCCATTTCCACCCTCTACACTATGGTAAACCTCGCCTTTGGGCACATCTGTTTCACCCATTACTACTTTAAAATGGTAGATTAAAGCTTCCATTTTGGTGTAAACATCATCTTTTGGAGGTAGGTAAAAATCTGGAACATCAGCATACCATTTACCCTGAGGCATGTTATCTAATGCCTGACGAATTATTTTTAAACTCTCCCAAATTTCGCCTTGGCGCACCATAAAACGATCAAAAGTATCACCGTTTTCGCCTACAGGAATATTAAATTCAAAATCTTGGTATGATGAATAAGGATTCATTACACGTACATCATAATCAACACCTGCAGCACGTAAATTAGGACCAGTAAAACCATAACTCATTGCTTTTTGGCCCGTAATTGGTCCTGTTCCAGCCACACGATCAACAAAAATACGGTTACGCTCTAGTAAGTTACTAAATTCTGTAAATGCTTTAGGAAAATCGTGCAAAAATTCTTTGATTTTTTTGTAGGTTTCGTCTGTAAAATCGCGCTCAATTCCACCTATTCTGCCAATATTAGTTGTTAATCTTGCTCCACAAATTTGTTCAAAAATGTCGTAAATTTTTTCACGCCATTGAAACAAATAAGTAAAGCCTGTTAATGCCCCAGCATCAACCCCAATAACAGCATTACAAACTATATGATCTGCAATACGGGCAAGTTCCATAATAATTACACGCATGTATTGTGCACGTTTTGGAATCTCAACCCCAATAAGTTTTTCAACCGTCATGTGCCAACCCATATTATTAATAGGTGCCGAACAATAGTTTAACCTATCGGTAAGTGTTGTAATTTGGTTATATGGCCTGTGTTCTGCAATTTTTTCGAATGCACGGTGTATGTAGCCAACAGTTTGTTCTGCATCTACAATTATTTCGCCATCCATAGTAAGTATATTCTGAAAAATACCATGTGTAGCAGGGTGTGTTGGACCCAAGTTTAAGGTGGTATATTCGTGTTCTTCTATTTGCTCAACACTTTTATCGTCAAATTCGTTCATCTGGTTAATGCTTAATAATTAGCGCCCAAAATATTTATCTTCTTTATCTGTTCGTGTTCCATCCTCAAGTGGATATTCTTTACGAAGCGGGTAATAATCCATTTCATCCACATTTACTATTCGTTTTAAATTAGGATGGCCTTGAAAAATTATTCCATAAAAATCAAAGGTTTCGCGCTCCTGCCAGTTTGCTGCCGGAAACAAATCGCTTACAGTAGCAATTATTGGGTTTGATATTGGAATAAAAGCTTTAATCCTTATGCGAAAGTTATTTGTAAAACTATGTACATGGTAAATTACACATAACTCATTTCCTGTAATTTCTGGGAAATTAGCACCACATAAATCCGTTAAAAATTGGGCTTTAATTTCGTTGTCGTTTTTAAGCCAATTAATAATATCGTGTGCTTGGGTTGAGTTTACCACCAAAGTTAGCAAGCCGTATGGTTCCGAAGCCGAAATAATGGCATCGCCAAATTGGTTGTGTATTTTTTGTAAAACGTATGTATTTGTAAGTTCAGACATCGTACTATTATTGAATACCGTATTGTTGCATTAGTGCCTTATACTCTTCTGTGTTTCTGCGTCTAATTGGTTCGTTTTTTACCAATTCTTGAATTTTAATTATGCCATCTAAAATCTGCTCTGGCCTAGGTGGGCAACCAGGTACATATACATCTACTGGAATAATTTTATCAATGCCTTGCAATACACTGTAGGTATCAAAAATACCACCGCTACTTGCGCAAGCTCCAACTGATAATACCCAGCGAGGTTCGGCCATTTGCAAATATACTTGACGTAAAACTGGGCCCATTTTTTTAGCAATAGTGCCAGCTACAATTAATAAATCTGCCTGACGGGGCGAAAAGCTCATACGCTCTGAACCAAATCGTGCTAAATCGTAATTACTGCCCATTGTGGCCATAAACTCTATACCGCAACACGAGGTTGCAAAAGGTAATGGCCAAAGAGAGTTAGACCTTGCTAATCCAACAACCTTATCAATATTTGTTGCAAAAAAACCTGGTCCTTCTAATCCGGCAGGTGCTTTTGCTATAGTTATTTCTGATGACATTGTGCTGTTTTTTTTGGGTTTGGATAATGTTAAATTAGTTCCACTTTAAAGCGCCTTTTTTTAGGATATATAAAAATCCGATTAATAAAGTGCCCGAAAAGAAAAGTATTTCAAAAAAACCAACCTGACCTAATTCGTGAAAGTTAACTGCCCATGGATACATGAAGATGACCTCAACATCAAACATTACAAATAAAATTGCTACTAAAAAGTATTTGATAGAAAAGGGAATACGGGCATTTCCTTGAGCTTCAATACCACATTCAAAATTTTCTAACTTTTCAGCAGTTCTGCGTTTTGGACCAATTAAGTGAGTAGCTATCAATGTTGTTACAACAAATCCTGCAGCTACTAAAAATTGTATTACTAATGCTAAATAATCTAATGATGAGGACATAGTTTTATTAGTTTTTGGAACGTGCAATATTACACAATAAATTATTAAATCAACACCAATTTAATAACATGTTTTAATTGGTTGTTATTAGTAACAAATGCAGGCATGTAAAGGTTTGATAGGTAGGGTTGATGCACCTATTTTATATTGCTTATGAGTTGGTTTGTAGGAGTATAAAATTGTTTAGAACCGTTATGTGTGCAATCATAATTTACAAACATAAAATACTTGAAATTATTTAGGATTAGACCTGTTGATTTTTAAACCACCATTTTAATAAAAAAAAATCGGAATGGATTTGTTTTCTGCTGCGGTTACCAAATTAAATTAATGATGAGTAAGCTAACCACATTTATTTAAGTTATACAGCTGCTACAACAAGGTTTAACTCTAGCGTAATTTCAATGTCTCTAAAAACTGAGTATTGTTGTGCGGCATTTAAAATTTTTTCTTCTGATCCTTCTGCTAGGGTTAATCCAGCTTCTTGCAAATTGTTGTAAAGTTTTTCTAATTTATCTGCAAAAGCCTTTATTTTAAAATTCATTCCATTATCTATGGTATGTTTTTCTAATACCCAACAACTGCTTTGTTTAATGCGGTATTCAATTTGTTCAGCTACTTCTTGATTAAGTAGGTTTGAATAACCTTTAATTATAATGTTTACTGTTTGAGACATGATGTTTTTAATAAAATATTTAAGGTGTTAAACATGTACTTTTTTATCAAAAAAAAAATTGATAATAAAATTTATTTAACGGTCAAAAGATATAAAAAAACGTGCTTATTGACAATTTTTGTTTGTAAAATGTATAATTATATGACCATTAAGCACGTATTAATAGCCATATTATACAAGGTGTTTACTAAAAAAAGTCAATTTATTTTTAAAAGTTATTGTTTTTCATAATAAAATACCATCTTCGTAAAGAAATTATTAAAATTTATTTTACATGAAAATCTACGTTGGTAATCTCTCATATAATTTGAGCGAGAACGATTTAAAAGACGTCTTTACCCCTTATGGTGAAGTTGCATCAGTTAAAATTATGACTGACAAATTTACTGGCCGCAGCAAAGGTTTTGCCTTTGTTGAAATGCCTAACGATGCTGAAGCGAACAGTGCCATTAATGGCTTAAACGATGTTGAAGTTGCACAACGCAGCATTAAAGTTAACGAAGCTCGTGAGCGTACTTTCGATGAAAACCGTCCTCGTTCTGGTGGTGGTTTTAATCGTGGTGGCGATCGTGGTGGTGACCGTGGAGGTTACAACCGTGGTGGCGACCGTGGCGGTTACAACCGTGGTGGAAACGATGGTGGCAGCCGCTACTAATTGTTTTTAAAAACATTTAAATTGAGGCCAACCGCATGCGGTTGGCTTTTTTTATGACCAAAATGTAAGGTGATATTTTTTTCAATTACTACCTCCTGAAACTTAAATGGTTTGTCGGATAGGGATTAAGTTAAATTTTAATAAAAAACAATCAATCATTCGGTTCGATATGGATTAAAACATGCCCTAATTGAGGGATTTTTTCTCGTAAAGTATCTTTGAGTGCGTGAGCTATATCGTGGCCATGTTTTACAGTAATATTGGCATCAACAGTTGCATGTAAATCAATATGAAATTTCATTCCTGCTTTTCTAATAAAACATTTTTCAGTAGCAACTACGCCATCAACCGTTAAGGCTACTTTTCTAATGTCAAGAACTAGGTCATCATACAAATGCTCATCCATTATTTCACTAAGTGCTGGTCTGAAAATTTTATAACTGTTGTAAAGTATAAAACCCGAAGCTAATAAAGCGGCCCAATCGTCTGCTGCCTCATAACCTTTACCC
>JAGPCI010000168.1 GCA_018058165.1 Bacteroidia bacterium | reverse complement strand
TTGTAATTATTTTTTAGACGTAAGCTAAAAAATAATTTTACAATGGTAATGCCGATGCTACATGAAAATAGTTCAATTATACCCGAGCCTAAATTGTACTATATTGAATGTGCTTTCGGTATAAAAGGCTTTTAAAAATTATTTAAAACTGGGGCCGTAAATTTATTTATTACAAATGGAGGTGTAAAACAAGATTTCGTTTTACTGTATTTTAAATGACAATTATTTTGTGGTAATAAAGTTGCCTAAAAAGAAACTTTATATCAGTAATTAACTCAAAACTTAATGACGATTGAGCAAAGGTTGGGTTGATTGGTGTTTGGCTTCAAAGTCTCAAATGTGCAGAGTATTGAGCAAGGATTTTGTTAAACACATGAACCTTCTAGTTACTTAATGTTTTCAGGCAAAAGCATTACTTTACTATTTGTCTGGTGGTATTTATTCAATTCTTGCATCAGTTGTAAAAACCTCAAGTAGGTTTAGTGTTGGAAGTATGTGGCCATTAAAGTTGGTGCCCTCGGTTTTTGCATGTAAAATTCCTCTAGCCGTACCTACAGTAATTACAGCTAAATGGGTTATAAATCCTTTCGGAATTACTAACACATTTGTTTCAGTTTCTTGAAATGTATTCCAAGATTTCTCTTCAATTTTAAAATGGCAACTACATTCTAAAATAAGTATCGATTTGCCTTCATCTACAAATTTCGATACAAATAAAAGAGATACCACTTTACTATTGTCGTCTTTACCAACATCAAAATTTACGGTAAATTCTAGAGGCTTATTGGTGTCAAATTTAGGCTCAACAATTGCAAACTGTTCGGTTCTAATGCCAATTAATTGGAATCCTATTTGGTTGTTATTATCCATATTATGCAGCTAATGCAAAATTGTTTTCGTTTTCAGTTTTATATTCGAAAGTATCGCGAACTTCTAACTTAGCTTCAGTTGCTATTTTTTTATAATTCGGTTTATCAAAAGGAAAAGATGTGCTTGACGACTTTACCGATTCGCCTTGGTATTGATAAGATTCCACTTTTATTAAAGAAATCTCAAGAATACTTTCAATTCTGGCTATAGTTTCTAAAGTAAGGTTTTCGTGTCCTTTAAGTATTTTATTAACATACTGTGGTGTTACATTAAGTTTTATGGCAAACTCAACTTGAGTTATTTTTCTTTCGCGTAAATTTTTTAAAATAGTTACAGCAATACGCATAGATGTTTTTAACCAAGCTCTATTTGCTTTAAGGTAAGCAATACGCTCATGCACTTTTGAAGTTTCGTTATTTATTAAGTCTTTAAAATTCTTCTTTGTCATAGTTTTTATTCGTTAATTAATGCAAAAAAACCGTCTATGTCATTAATTCCTTGGTCTATCAGGTAATCTCTCACTTTATTTAGGTTACCCAATTGCTTTTCTGTTCCGATATGATCTGACATCTTTTGCGACTGTTTAATTGCTCCGCCAGTAATAATGAAGTATTGTGATTCAACTTTTATAGCATATAACCTCAACCAATCTGATTTAAACTTCATTTTGTGTAAAATATGTTCCCCTCCAATTTTTTTTAGTGGTTCAAAAATATTGTTTAAGTTGTTTTTATTTTGCTCAATATAATCATATAGCTCAGGTACTAAGTCTAAGGTATTATCAATTGCATCTTCGATTGAAATATTGTAATAAGCAAGTACATTTTGATTTTCGTTAAAATACGCTTCAAGTTGTATTGCATCAGAAAGAAATCTAATAAACCTGTCAAATTCATCAATTTCATCATCTAATACAACTGCATGCAAGTATGGTGCGAATATAGTATTGAATTTCATAAAATCAACCTATAGGTTTATTTTTTGCAGTTTATTGACAATCTGATTCTTGAAATTTCTAATGTCGTTTTCCACTTCAATAAAATGATATTTTATTTTCAACCATAGCATACAATTCAATCCGTAAGTAACATTTAGGGCCAACCATTTACACTGCAAAATATAAAAAGAAAGTGAATTTATACCGATTGTAATTATTTTAATAGAAACAAATGAATCCAGCGCGTTCACCTATTTATAAAAACAGCCCGTTATGCATACAATCGACCCCAGCGGGGTCGTACATCTTTTATCAATATTGTTTTCAATAATCACAAGTGAGCAAAGATTTTAAAGTTTATTTATAAGGTGAACAGCAAGCCCGGCATAGGGATAGCAGCTAGCTACCATGTAGCGCGGATAGCCCGGCCATGCCCCAAATTTTAAAAATTATAAAATAAAAAAAGGAGCAACCAAGTTGGCTACTCCTTTAAAAATTGTTGGTTAAAATAAGGTTATTTTACGTACGATACTTTGCGCGAAATTGATTGTCCGTTTGCAGTGATGGTGATAAAATACATGCCTCCATTTTGCTGCGAAAGATCAACATTGGTTTCATCGTTGCTTTGTACGGTAAGGGTATTTTGCGATACCAATTTACCCAGCATATCTGTTACAGTAATTGTTGCATTAGTTACTGTTAATCCTTGCCATTGTATGGTTACCATTCCGGTATTGGTTGGGTTTGGATAAACAGTAAACTTGGTGTTGGCAAAAATATTTTCTAAACCTACTAAAAAGTGTGTTAGCTGGTTTGATGTAGATTTACACTCGGCAGTATTGGCTATTTGCACAGTATACACACCGTTTACAGTTGCTACGTGCACTTTATTAATTGCGCCTGGTATTATGTTGCCATTTAAAAACCATTGGTAAGCTGTGGCTGTTAGGCTACAAACTAACGAGTCGGTTGCGGCAATATTTGTTATACTAGGTTTTGCTGGCAACTCGTCAAGTATTAATGTAACTGCTGCGGTGGTATCGGTGCTACAACCTGTAAGTACCAAGGCTCTAATTTGGCGCGTTACTGGGCCAGATACATTTATTGCAATGCTAATGTTTGGGTTTGATGAAACAGCCATTCTGTTCCAAGAAATGTTATTATCGCTATATACCCAACCTACTACTGTACCTCCATTTATAAATCCGGTGGCGGTTAAGTTTACGGTAGTTCCGCTACAAGCTTTAGTTGCCGATGCGCTTGGTGCAATTGCATTGGCATTACCTGCTAATTGTGGGTTAATTTGTACTTGAACTTGTGCAGTGGTATCGTTACTACAATTATTTGCATTGTACACAATAGCACGATAAGTGCGGGTGCGTGGATACGATACAAAAGTAGACGAATGGAATAAGGTAAAGTTGGTGTTATAAATTGCATTCCAGTTTTCGTTAACCGAATCGCGGTACAACCACTGAACAACTGTTCCTGAAAATCCGCTTACACTTAATATTGCAGTACTACCCGAACATAAATTTGGTGTTGATGTGTTTGGTGTGATGCTTAAATTAGTGCCTGCTGTTATTACATTAATAGTTGCGGTAACAGTTTGCGAACTATCTAAACTACAACCAGCAGTATTGCTTAAAATGGCACGATACATTCTGGTAGTATTGCTACTTACATTGGTATTAAAATCATTAATTGAAGTTGCTGTGGTGTTGCTTAAAACCATCCAAGGCATACCTACATTTTGATACAACCAACTGCTTACTACTTTGCCTGCACCCGGGTTAATTAAAACGTTAACCGGGCTACCAGCACAAACTATAGCTTGCGAAACAGTTGTGGCAATTGGCAATGTGCTATTGGTAATTGGGTTAAAGGTAACGCTTGTTATTGCGGTAGTATCTGTACTGCAACCCGAAACGGTATTGTTAATTAATGCGCGGTATTGTCGGGTAACTTGGGTTGATGTTTGGGTATTAAAATCGGTGATGGATGTTGCACCCGAATAAATAACTGTCCAAGCACCTGCATTACCATCGCGGTACAACCAACGTGCTATAGATGCACCCGAAAATCCGCTTACGGATAAAGTAACGTTTGAACCCGAACAAATTGCTGTTTTTGATGCAACAGGAACCACACTGTTTTGATTACCAAATCCAATAGGATTTATGGTTACTAAAACCAATTTAGAAGTATCGGTAGCGCAACCAGAACCTTTGGTAATTATTGCACGATACTCGCGTGTGGTTGATGAAGTAACATTGGTATTGTAATCGTAAATAGTTGTTGATTGTGTGTATGAATAATCCAACCAAGCACCACCATTTTGTCTGTAAATCCATTTTTGTATGCTATTGCCACTACCAGTATTTACGCTAACTACAATGTTGCTTCCTGCACATAATGTTGCATTATTTACTGTTGGTGTAATGTTATTATCAACCCCAACAGAACGAGGATTAATGCTTACTGTAATTGCTTGTGTAGTATCAAAAGCACACGCATTTGATTTTTTAATTAATGCCTTATACATACGAGATGTACTTGCTGAAACACCAGTATTGTAATCAATAATAGATGATGATGTACTGTTTGAAAGTACATTCCAAGCACCACCATTATCGCTGTAATACCAAGTTTGTACACTATGCGAACCTACATTTACACTTAATGTTATTGCAGTGCCTACACATATTGAACTGCTTGAAGGTGTAACTACAATGCTGTTATCAACTCCATAAGTACGTTGTGTAATTGCAATGGTATCTGTTTTAATAATGGTATCCATACGGCAAGTAGCTTGTTTCCAAATAACAGCCGAATAAATTCTATTTACGGTTGATGAAACATAAGTATTAGCATCTGATATGTTTGAAGCTGATTGATACATTGGCGACCAACCGGTATTGTTATCATTATACAACCACCTGCTTATGCTATTTGGCGAAGTATTGGTATTGATATTAATACTTGAACCAATACATACAGATGTACCACTTGTAATGTTAACTTGTGAAGTTGAATCATAACCATTAACAATTGGGTTGAAGGTAATTGTTTTTGCAGCAGTAGTGTCAATTGAGCAAGAGTTTGCTTTAAATATAATTGCTCTGTATTGACGGTTGATAAGCGTATCGGTATTTGCAGTAACATTAATAGATGTTGATGAAGAATAGTATCCTAACCAATTAACTCCATCATCACTATATATCCAATGCGATACCGTATTACCAGAAGTTAAGTTTACATTAACAAATGTTAAAGCATTTGAACAAACGCTGCTATTACTTATTGGAATAATGCTATTATCGTTTCCATAAGTACGTGGACTAACCGACATAATTACTGGTGCTGTAGTATCTATGTGGCAATTGCTTGCTTTATAAGTTATGGCTCTGTAACCAATAGTATATGGCAAACCTGTATAAGCATATCTAGTTATGCTTGCATTAGTTGTAGGGTTGATGTAACCTTCATCACTCCATCCACCACCATTGTAATTTGATAAGAAACGGATTACTGATGTATCGGAAGAAACGTTTAATGAAATATCATAAGCATTGCTCATACAAATTGCTGGTGGAAGAGTTACCATACGGCTGCTATTACCTAATACAACTGGGTTTATAGTAACTGTTAACATTGCACTGGTATCGTACCTGCAAGTAGTATTGTTATTAATAATAGCCACATAATTACGTGTAACTGTAGTGCCTACTAATGTGTTGTAATCGGTTAAATTATTTTGATTTCCGTTAGCAAATATTTGCCATGCGCCACCATTATCTCTCCATAACCATTTTATTATAAAGTTTCCGCTACCGGCATTTACCTGTATATTTTGCACGTTT
>JAGPCI010000167.1 GCA_018058165.1 Bacteroidia bacterium | reverse complement strand
CTTCATTCAAAATTACAACAACACCCAACGATAGGAACTTTACAAATGGCACAAGAAGTATTATACCAATAAGCATAAACCCACAAGGTTCGCAACTTGATAGTATTGCACAACCAAGGCTGATGTTTGCAGACTCATTTAGGTATTTGCAACCAGGTAAATATTACTTGCAATTTAATTATTTCGCTTCTGCAAAAAGTTGTTCAAATTCAATTATCGACAGTATAGAAATTTATCCAGATTCAATTGTTTCTGCTCATATTATCGCTTTAAGCGATACTTCATTTTGTTTTGGAGATAGTGTTACTTTATCAAACCAATTTAACAAGCCAAATTACAAATACCAATGGCAACTAAACAATAGTAATTTACCAAACCAAACAGCAAATAATTTACTAGTAAAACATTCGGGTACATACCGATTGTTGATCACTGATTCTGTATTGAATTGCTATAACTTTTCAAATGAAATCATAATCCAAGTTAACCCAAAGCCATTACCTAACCCAAAGATTACCAATTTTAGTGTATGTGAATTTACATTGAATGATGCCGTTTTTGTTGATAGTTCAAGTATTGCCTCAGGTACATATAGTCGATTATGGGATTTTGGCGATGGAACGACATCTACAACAATTACTGGCATTAAAAACTACATCTCACCTAACAATTACATAGTAAAACTAAAGCTTACAAGTAATTATGGATGCATAGATTCTGCACTCACTAATATTCAAATTTATGTGCCACAAAGCTTAGAAATTAAGAGTAGTGATGACACAATCTTTTGTGAAGGAAAGTCCATACAGCTAAGTAGTATTAATTATCCTAAAGCAACTTATTATTGGTACAGAAATAACCAACTATTAAACACTTCTATATTAAATAATATTACTCTCTCAGTGAGTGGGAACTATTTACTTGTTTTGGATAATGGACAAAACTGCAAAGACACTTCTAATATAATTACCGTGCAAGTTTATCCTAAACCTAAAGTTGGTTTTACGGTTAATAATTCTATTCAATGTTTAAATAACAATCAATTTTTAGTTACCGATACCAGTTTAATTAGCAGCGGCAGTATTAGCAGAACCTGGATATGGGGAAGCAACTCGAGTAGTTTACCAAGTTTAAACCTTAGTTTTGCTACAATAGGCAATCATCAAGTGCAATTAAAAGCTACATCAAACAATGGATGTAGTGACAGTGCATTAAAGGTACTCACCATATCTGATTATCCTACAGTTGGTGTAATTGCCGGCCTAACTAGTGGTCTAAATACGCTACAAGCTTACGACTATAATATAAACCAACAGTTAAACCATAACTACAATTGGGTACTGACCAATGGCAATATTATTAATGGACAAGGTACCAACGCTATAAAAGTGCAATGGTTAACTGCTGGTGTAGGAAAAATAAAAACTACCATAACAAATGTAAATGGTTGTAGTAAAAGTGATTCGATAACTGTAAATATTAATACAACACCTACTATAATTTCATTTACTCCACAAACCGGCACCAACGGAACTGTAGTTACAATTAATGGTGGTAATTTTACCGATGCAAGTGCGGTTACTTTTGGAGGTGTTAATGCTAAAAGTTTTAATGTGGTATCTAATACCGTAGTTTCAGCTATTGTTGATACAGGTGCTACCGGCAGTGTGAGTGTAGTTACGCCAAGTGGAACAGCTTTGTTAAATACTTTTACTTACATCAACAACACCGGGGTAGCAGAATATGTAACGCAATCGTATTCTATTTTCCCTAATCCGGTTAGTTCCGAAATTATTATTGAGTCGGATAAAACTTTAAACAACGCTAGTTTTGAGTTGATGGATGTAAATGGAAAAGTTTTGATAACCACTACATGCAATAACGCAACTAACAGGTTTAATATTGATGTAAAAACATTAAGTCCGGCTGTGTATTTCCTCCGTATTACTTCGCAAGGACAAACAAGCACAGTGAAGGTTGTGAAGCAATAAATGGTTTGAATTTACTGCCAGAGTAAACAGTTTTTTAACAAACAATTATGATTCTACCATAGGAAGTTCGTATACTTTTGTTTGAGTTGAAACTACCCAATTCATTATTTTGTATTGGGTAGTTTTTTTTAAAAACAACCCATGCAAAAAAGACTTCTATTATTGCTAATTCTGTGTTGCTTTTTCACCATCAATAAGGTAGAGGCAAGCCATACTATTGGTGCTGAAATTGAATACGAAAGTATTGGACCGAGAGTTTGGAAAATAAAATTAACCGTGTACGGAGATTGTAATACTTTTACTCTTTGTAATGGCATGAACTGCCAGTTAACTGTTAGAGTAAGTCCCAACAACAGCCTCAACTCAGTTGGTTGCTCTGCACTACCCAATACCATTAATGTAAATCTATCTCTTGTAAAATTGGAGGATTTAAATAAATCTGTAACCGATTTATGTGGTAACATCGCTAAAAATGGATGTACCAATTTAGGCCAAGTTACAGGAGGACCTCTTAACCCTTCAATAGAAAAATATGTATTTGAAGGTACTTTAGATATGAGTATTCCATCTCTTAATAATACCAATTGTAGCTACTGGGATATAAGTTGGGATTACTGCTGCCGCCAAGAAGGGGTTTGGAATATTATTACGTCAAATGAATTATTATACAGTGTTAGAGCCACAATAAATATATTTAATAGGACCAGTTCTCCAGTTAGAAACAATTCACCCAAATTAAAAAACGAACCTATTTTAGTTACGTGTTCGGGGCAGGAACAAATATTAAATGCAGGTGCAACAGATCCAGATGGTGATTCTTTAACCTATGAACTAGGCCCTCCTTTTGCTTCTTCCAGTGCGAACCAAATTGTAAACTACAGATACCCCGGTAGTCCGGTTTATCCTTTCCCATTAATTGCCAACAAAGCCCCACATATTAACTACCCACAACCTAATGGTCCTTATGTTGTAATTGATAATACCAATGGCGATATAAGTTTTAATGCAGCAAACAATACTAGCAGCATTATTTACGGAAATTTGAACACTTTTATTAAACAATGGAGCTATGACACCTTGGGTAACCCAGTTTTGGTAGGCATAACCATGCGCGATTTTCAATATTACACTTTAAATTGCCCCAACAACAATCCGCCACAATTAAGAACCATTCCATCACTTCCCTACAATAAACCCCAATATAATTATGAGGTAGAAGCCGGACAACAACTGTGTTTTACGGTTACTGCGAAAGATACAGATGCTTATCCGACCATATCCAGATTTGATACCACATTTATATCATGGAACGAAGGTTTAGTTAGACCCGGTAAATTATCTTTTGCGCCAACCTATGCTGTTGGTGCAGGTTTACCTCGGCCACGTGAAGACCAATGGCAATTTTGCTGGCAAACAGAAACCACCGATATACGAACTTTACCTTACTATTTTACCATTACGGCAGTTGATAAGTTCTGCCCTACTATAGGACAAGTAACCAAAGCTTTTAGTGTACAGGTAATTCCGCCAACTCCAATCGCAAGCTTTACTCAATTAACATCCAACTTAAATTGCGCTAGATATAGATATCGTGTTTATAAAAATTCACCATACACTTGGCTTCATCAGGCTTCATTAAAAATAGCCACTAAACCTAATGATAAAACCTTTGCAAACAATGTTATCAACGTTGCTCATTTGAGCATCAACCCGCAAGCGGGCATGTTTGATTCTATTGGTGAGCCTAGGTTAATGTTTATCGACTCGTTTCAATTTAACCAGCCTGGTACCTACTATTTGCTGTTTTCATGCAACACCACATCAAATCCAAATAAGGCATTACAAGTATTAGATAGTATCGTGGTATCAGCCGACTCGATTTTAACATCAATCATTTTTACCAATAACAATCCTTCATTTTGCGCAGGCGACAGTGCCTTGTTATCAGTTAACTTTATCAACCCAAGCTATATCTATCAATGGCAAGTAAATGAGCATAACATTTTACAAGCAACAACAACTTCATTTAATGCAAAGCAGCAAGGACTTTATAGGGTGATTGTAACAGATACTGCATTAAATTGTAATACATTTTCAAACACAATTAGGGTTGATGCACATCCAAGAGTTATTCCTAAACCATCTATACTTGTGCATTATAATTGTGCCTTTTCATTAAATAATATTTCTTACTTTGATAGTTCTAAAGTTAGTTCAGGAACATTTACCCGTTTATGGAGTTTTGGTGATAGCACCACTTCTACTGAACAATCGGGCACTAAAATGTATACTACAGCCAAAACATATTCTGTAAAACTAACCTTAACAAGTAACTTTGGATGTATAGATTCTGCTGCTACAATTATTCCAATTATTGAACCCATAAACCTAGTAATAAGTAGTAATAAAAGCGCAAACATTTGCCAAGGAGAATCAGTTTTGCTTAGCTGTATTAACTATCCAAATGCCAACTATTATTGGTTTAAAAATAATGAGTTATTAAGCAATGCTAACTCCAATATATTAACAGTTAACCAGCAAGGTAATTACAAGCTTGTAATTGCTATGGGGCCAGATTGTAAAGACACTTCTAATACCATTACAGTGCAAGTTAATCCTATACCTAATGTTGGTTTTACCATTAACAATACTTCCCAATGTTTAAATACAAACCGCTTTATTTTAATTGATACCACTACTATTGCCAGTGGTAATTATACCAGAGTTTGGACATGGGCCAACAACACAAGTAGTTTACAAAATTTAAATTTATCATTTACAGATACTGGTTTATATTACCTACAATTAAAGGTTACATCAATACATGGTTGCAGTGATAGTTCTTCAAAAAAACTAACGGTTTTGGCCAATTCAACTATTGATAGTATTAATGGTTCAATTAATAATTTATCTAATCATCAAACCTATAATTACTTTGTTAACCAGCGGCCTAATAACACCTATTATTGGTTAGCAATAAATGGCAATATTATAAGCGGACAAGGAACAAATAGTGTTGCCGTAAATTATTTACAGCCAGGCACTGGCCAATTAAAAGCTATTGCCACAAATACTAATGGGTGTAGTGATACAGCATCAATAACGGTTAATATATTAAGTAACCCGCCTTATATACTTAACTTTAATCCTAAAAAAGGTTCTAACGGAACAGTGGTAACCATTAATGGTGGCAATTTTTATGGTACAAGTGCAGTAACTTTTGGTGGTACAAATGCACAAAAATTTACCGAAGTTTCGCCTAATGTTATTTTGGCTATTGTTGATTCTGGAGCAACCGGAGATGTGGTTGTAGTTACATCAAGTGGAACTGATTCGCTCAGTTTATTTACATACGTTGCACGAAGCATTATAACCGAAATTGGTTCTCAATGGTTCTCTATTTTCCCTAATCCAGCATCGGTTGAAGTTAGTATTGAATCAAACCTATCATTGCAATATGTAACATTTGAGTTGTTTGATTTAAATGGAAAAATAGTAATTTCTAAAACTTGTAATAACCCAATATCAAAATATACAATAGATGTAAAGGAACTTAACCCTGCTATTTATTTATTGCGTATTACATCAAACGGGCACTGAAATACGGTTAAGATTGTTAAGCAATAAATTTTGAAATGAAGGTTTTGATATTATAGTAAGGTAGAGATTACTTTTTACTAAAAAACCGCAAACAACCTCAACTTTAATTG
>JAGPCI010000166.1 GCA_018058165.1 Bacteroidia bacterium | reverse complement strand
GTCTAAATCCGTTTCATTTAATGGATGGGACAAATAACTTTTTGTATATAAACACTATTGATAAAGCGTATAAATTTGATATATTTTTGACTCAACAATCAATGCCTAAACTAAAAAAGTTTGTTAATCAATTTAACTCATAATATTGTCTTAATTACTCTTCATTAATCAATTCTTCTATCTGTTTGATGTTTTGATAATTATTTTTCCTAAGTTCTAACAGCAATCTATCTACATTTATGGAATCTCCTACTCTCGATACAAGCGCAAATGCTAAACCAACCCAAGGCTTACTCGAGCAGGCTGTTCAGTTTAAATTTTATTAAGAGGTGATTTATTAAATGCTACTGCTGATGGACAGTATCGGGTAATTTCAGTGTTCATACAATTTCTAATAGGTTAATATTTGTTTTACTTAAATCTTTTAAATCAAAATAGAAAAAAGAACGATTGCCCGCTGCTATTTTTATTTGAGAAACACTTACTGTTTGTAGGTTATTTTCGCCTTTCATTAGTATATCATTCGATTCGATATTACCATGTTTAACAGTATGAAAGTTTAATATATCATGGTCGGTTTGTTGTGTGTTAGCATTAACCCAATTATCAAACCAAGTTTTTCTTAATACCCTAGCAGACATTGAATATAATGTGGCAGACGACCAAATTTGAGGAATGTTTTTATTCACTTTTTCGATGTGTTTTTTTGTGCCATCCCACACCAATTGATGAAACATAATATCGTTATTATAATCAATTAATAATAATGTAAAAGGCTCTATACCATTAAGATTTACACTTTCTATTGCTTCTGGGAAAGTATGGTATTCAAAAAAATCTAACAAAACCAGTCCCCTGCTTTTTGTGTAATTGGTTTCTTTAAAATGGCTTGTAAATGCGCCATTTAATAAGCAAGCTACTTTGTTATTATTACCTGTCGCAATCCAAGTTCCTGCTGCAACTTCATCTTTAGGGTAAATAAGTTTTGCATTATTATGCGCATATACTTGAGGCTTTAGGGTTGGTCGAAACACTTGTTCATCACGACTAGAGGTTAAAACAAATCCATCTTGTAAAGGAATATATGTTACAGTACACATGATTTGAATTAGTTATAAAAATGTGTGAATTAATTTGCGTTTATTTAAACTTATAACCACCCAAAGCAGCATAACGACTACCCTGTTTTTGCCATAAAATAACTACATAATGATTGTTTGTGTTAATGTCGTTATCGTAAAAAGTAGTAGTGTACTCGAATGTATTATTTGTAAGTTCCACTTTTTTGCCAAATGGAAGCTCTGCTGAATTTCTGATATAATAATTGTGTGTTGTAGGATTAGTTTCTGAACCAGTTTGGTTGTATTCAAAACCATCTCTCATAGTATAACATGATAAATAATACTCGTTTGTGTTTGATGGATTTAATAACGATATACCAACCTTAACATTGGCTGCTGTGTTACTTTGCGAAACTATAACACCTGCTACTTTAGCAATTAAAGAGGAGTTGGAACCATTTATTAATTGGCGCAGGTAGTTGATAGAACTTGTTCCATTAATAGAACCACCACCTAGTTGAACACCATTGGTATCATTAACCCAAATTTGGGGTGTAAAAAATTGGCCATATCGGTTATCGGCAATGGCATTAGATGTTGGTGTAATCATTGGGTCGCCATATTTTATATGCACTGCTATTGGAATAATTTTGTTATTAAACTCGCTAACTAAGGTATTAAACGTAGGCTTACCCCAACTGCCACAACCAGGGCAACCGGTACTTGTATATTCAAATAAAATTGGTTTAAGTGAGTCGTTGTAGGTAAGGTTTACTTCAACAACCTCGGGCTCTACAATTGCGGTTTTTACTTCGGTGTTTTCTTTTTTACAAGCAAATAAACTAAGTGATAACATGCTTACTAAAATAATCTGTTTCATGTTATTTGTAAATTAAATTGTTGTTTCTAATTGTAGCCGGAGCTACTCCAAAATTTTCTTGTATGATATTATCCAATAGCAGTTCTTTTAAAGCAATTTTTATTAATGCTTGGTGATGAATGCTATGCTCAAGGCAATAAGCCAATTCTCTTTCAAAACTGGTTTTAATTAAAGTTTCTGGATTATTTAATGAAAAATTACCTTCAAGTATAAACTCATTATCTAGTTTAAAAAGCCTAAATTACTACAAATTTTATCGATGGTAAAAATGGCAAATTTTGGGTTTGTTTCCAAATCTAAATCGCGCTTTCTATTGTCATATTTTACGGTTGATGTTTTAGTTAATGCCCATGTGTAAAGCGAGTCGGAATAAGCCATTACCCAATCTTTAATTGTTTGCTGTTTTATGTTTTCTGGTGTAATGTTCATGCCGTAATAAAATAAAACTATTGCAATTAGTTAAAGTTTCAATGTAAATTAAAACTTACAGTGTTTTTGATGGTAAGCATTTAGGTATACATTAAAGCTGTTTGACAAGCATTTTTTTTGATAAATACCGGGTTTGTAATTTACGAATTAATTTTATCGTACAGCCCATTTTGACAAGTGTTTTTACCCGTAAATTTACAATTAAAACAGCACTATGATTAATTGTAAAAGTGCTAGTTATCAAACAAAAATCAATCATCAAAGTAATTAAGCCCAAATTACGCTTTATAAATCGATAAAGAAACTGTAAATCAGTTTTATGCAAAACAGCTAACATTTTCTATGCCGAGGCTTCGGCACGGGATTAACCCAACAAAATCAAGTAGTTCGATTTTTTCAAACCTGCTATTGATTAATTTGGGTTTAGCTTAAATACGACATTTTACGTATTCCTATTTTTAAAATTTCAATAAATATTTGTGCATACATTTTAAACTTAATAATTATGAAAAAACACGTACTATTTTTCGCCACGGTTTTAGGAACCATTTGCACTGCAACATCGCAGGTAACTATGACCAAAACATTACCTCCATTTGGAACAAGGTACATTCTTGGACAGTCTGCATCAACAACCCTAGTTCAGCCAACTTTAGGAATCAATCAAGTATGGGATTATAGCGGAACAGCTATTTCGTCACTTTATACCTATACTATAACTAACCCAACTTCGGTTAAACAAGAGTATCAAGATAGTTGCCCTACAGCTAAATATGTAGAGGTACTTGCTATTCCTGGTGCTCCTTCGCCAGATTTAAACCCAATGCAATTTTTTACAGATGAAGGTGATAATATAGTTATGGTTGGTGAAAAAGGTTCTGGGTCGAGCTTAAATAAAACACACGACACGTTATTTAAATTCAACCAAGCTTACCAAACTACAGAGATGTACCGTAATGCAAGTATGTATTACGCTGGATCTGGTTCAGTTAAATTTAAATCAGTTACTTACACTGATGTTGCGTTGATTATACAAACCAGAGCAGGTAGCACAGACACAACTTATGCTTTTTACCAATTTACACCACATTTTCACCGTTTAGCTATTTTAGGATGGCGTGATGGGGCATCAGCACAATTAACAATTTGGGAGCCAACTACAAGTACCGGTGTTAAAGAATCTTTAGCATTAAATGCTAAAGTATATCCTGTTCCGGCAAACAACTTTTTAACCATTGATTTAAATGAGAAACCAAAATCAGGAACGGTAGTTATTTCTACCATATTAGGTACAGAGGTGCTTCAATCAAACATTGAATCAGTATCAAATAATATTGATATTCAATCATTAAACACTGGAATTTATTTTGTAACCATTACAGTTGATGGTAAAACATCCACTCAAAAATTTGTTAAGAACTAAAGCGTTTTAGTTTTTAAATAAAAAAGCCGTTGTTTTATCGCAACGGCTTTTTTTTATTAAGTTATGTTTTTAACATTTAAATATTAATAGAAAGTTTTAGCTGCTTCAAGTGATTGCTAAAAAGCCTTTGCGTTTGGGCAATTGTATCGAAACGAAGTTCAGCGGAGCTAAAAGGGGAATGTCAACTTCAATCTCCTACTCTCGATACAAGCGCCATTTCTAATCCCACCCAATGCTTACTCGAGCAGGCTGTTATTTACAATTGAAAGTTCTAGCCGCTTCGAGTGATTGCTAAAAAGCCTTGGCGTTTTGGCAATTGTATCAAGAAGAAATTCAGCGGAGCTAAAAGTGGAATGCTCAAAAACTATGGGACACACACGTAAGTTCAGCGTCAACGAGTGCAAAACTAAAGTTTACAGCTAAGGCTCGTAAATAATTTGAAAAACTCCCGTTTTTGTAAATAAAACTATCTTATTATCTATAACAATTGCCTCACAATCATTTAAATAAATTTCAGGTGCTAATCCTGTTGTTGGCAAAAAATTTATTGTTCCATCAACTAGGTTCAAAATACAAGGTTTGTATTCTTTAACACCATACATTAAGTTGTCTTTTATTAATCGTTTAGCAGTAAAATCACTTTCAATTAATTTAAACTGTTTACCATTTTCGGTACTAAACAGTCCATAGTTGTTTTGGATACAAAACATTTGATCGTTAGAGAACACGCGATCAGGTCGTGTTTGATAAAGGTTTGTATCTAACACTTGTAAACTTAAATCTAAAAACCTCATTATCTTTGAGTTTGAATTGTAAAGTAAATATCCCTTTTTACTAGTAACCATTCTATCTGACCAATTTTCAAAAACTTTTTCAAACCGTTTTCTTCGCGTTTTTGCATCAACCCCAATAAGCACATTGTATTGCTTACCTATACTTGTTGCGGTGTCGAACTCTGTTTTTAAAAACAGTTTTAGGTATTGGTTTATCACTTTATCCTCTTTATGATCCAACAATATTCCATACCCATTCTCGGCAATGTTTATCAAATCATGTGGTTCTAAAACAGCTATGTTTATTATTTTACCAGTTACCGCATCAAAGTAATTTTCAATTAAGTACTGTTTGTTTTGGCTGGCATTATAAGAGTTTGTATAAAATGGATTGGACAAGTTTTTTGCCTTGAAATTTGTAATATCCTGAAATTGGGGATCTGAAAAGCGAATGTTAAAATTACTATCCAACACAAAATAATCGTTAGTTAATACGACTATTGCATTACTACTTAATTTTTTAAAGTCAAAAACCTCGCCCTTGTAAATAAAATCACTCGTCTTTGCCCATTGGGTGGCGACAATTTCATTTGTATTTACTTTTACGCCAATCGGAACATCCTTTTTACACGACCAATTAAATATAAATAATAACAACAGTAAACAAATTGTTTTGCTAGACATCATGTAACAATAATAATTAAAAAAAATTAACTATCCGCGTGTTTATTGTAACAGTTCAAGCTAATTTGTTTTTATTCAAATATTAAATGTCCTTACTCGAGCAGGCTGATTATTTACATTTGAAAGTGTTAGCCGCTTGGAGTGATTGCTGAAAGGGGTTTTGCGTTGGGGCAATTGTATCGAAACGAAGTTCAGCGGAGCTAAAAGGGGAATGTCAACTTCAATCTCCTACTCTCGATACCAGCGCCATTTCTAGTCTCAACCAATGCTTACTCGAGCAGGCTGTTATTTACATTTGAAAGTTTTAGCCGCTTCGAGTGATTGCTGAAAGGCCATTGCGTTTGGGCAATTGTATCGAAACGAAGTTCAGCGGAGCTAAAAGGGGAATGTCAACTTCAATCTCCTACTCTCGATACAAGCGCCATTTCTAATCCCACCCAATGCTTACTCGAGCAGGCTGTT
>JAGPCI010000165.1 GCA_018058165.1 Bacteroidia bacterium | reverse complement strand
GGTATGGATTTGATAAAAAAAAAGCTTCACAAAATGTGAAGCTTAAAACGATGTGGGTGGAATATGGGGCTCGAACCCACGACCTCCTGAACCACAATCAGGCGCTCTAACCAACTGAGCTAAAACCACCGTTTTGGGATGGCAAAAGTAAAAATATTTTTTAATAATGCCAATCATTTTTTTAAAGTTTATGCATCTAGCAGTTGTTCAACCTTTTCCCAATTTAAAATACTCCAAAAAGCGTGTGTATAGTCGCCTCTTTTGTTTTGGTACTTTAAATAATACGCATGTTCCCACACATCTATACCAATAATTGGGGTGCCTTTTACTGAGGCAACATCCATTAACGGATTATCTTGGTTTGGGGTTGAAGTAACCACCAGTTTATCTCCTTGTTTAATTAACCATGCCCAACCAGAGCCAAATTGTGTAGCCGCAGCTTTTTCTAATTGTTTTTTAAATTCCTCCATCGAACCAAAGTTTTTGGTTATTAATGTAGAAACTTTAGCACTTGGTGTGGTTCCAGGTTTTAGTAGTTGCCAAAAAAACGAATGATTCCAATGTCCACCACCATTATTACGCACAGCGGTTTTTACACTTTCGGGTAATTTATTGGTATTTGCAATTAACTCTTCAACTGTTTTACCTTTTAATGATGCCTCCTTAGTAATTGCCGCATTTAAATTATTTACATAAGCTTGGTGGTGCTTGGTGTAATGTATTTCCATAGTTTGTGCATCTATGTGTGGCTCAAGTGCAGCATACGAATATGGTAATTTAGGTAAAACAAATAACCCATCATTAGTTAATTGGTTAATTTTAGTATATGCAGCTTTAACCACAGGAGTATAAAATGTAGCTCCAGCAGCTAAAATTGCGCTAGTTTTTAAAAAATCTTTTCTACTTGCTTTCATCATTTTTTAATTTTAGTTAAACGAAACTACAATACTTAGCCCGTTTACAAAACAATTATTTAATTTATATCCTTAAAGTCTTTTTAACATGTAGTAGTAATGGGCAAACATTGCACAAAGGGACATTTAAAAATACTTAAGACTTTTTTAAAAATAAAAATTAAGAAGTAGCGCGTTGGGTTGAATTACAGTTAAAACAACCATCAAACACTACCCAATAATTAATTTATATTACAGCAACTGTTACCCACTTATCATATTAATTTGGTTTAGTAAAGGTTAATTTGGTTATTTGAATACCAAAACCAATCTACTAAGTGGCATCAATCTGGAGCAAACTAAATAAGTTTAATAGTTTACAAATCTATCATTTCTTGAGATTTGGCACTATGTTTCTTATTTCAATTTTGCTTGCAAAAATTGCAATTTTATATCAACACGAATACGGTTTAAGGTTAATTAGTAAGTACGAAAATTTAATGTTAGTAAGCTCTAGCTTAACATTTTTTTGGGTTGCTGCTATTACCAATATGTTAATTCCGTATTTTAATAATGCCAATAAGGTTGTTAGAAAAAAGTTACTATTTAGCACCTTTATTTTATTATTAGGGTTTTCTGTAGTAGCTGCAATTGCGGTTGCTACTATAGGTTATCTTCATGGCATGGATAAAGATCTGTTTCAGATGTTTGCCTTGGTAGTTTTATTAAATACGCCAACATATATAACCGATTATATTTTTTATTTAAACGAAAAGTACAAATCACTAATAATTTGGGGGGCCATTACCTTTACAGCACAAGTACTGTTACTTTGTTTGCCTTTGTATTTTAAACAATCGCTTAACTTAGCCATTAATTTATTGCTGGTATTATCGTTGTTAAAATTTAACTACACCATTATTTTATTAATGAAATATGCTACCATATCCATTAATAAAGCGCTTACTATAGATTTTATGAAGCGGGTGTTTCCGATTATGTTTTCGATACTTTTAGCTGGAAGTATGGAATACATAAATAGCTATATAATTGGGTATAATTTTAGTGACGAAGAGTTTGCTATGTATAGGTATGCCGCAAGAGAATTACCCATATTTTTAATTTTGGCCAATGCATTAAGCAACGTGTATAGTGGCGAAATTGCAAAGTTAAATGCTGCTGATAAATTAAATGTTGGTTTGATAAGGCTAAAAAAATCTTCTCAAAAACTAATGCGTTGGTTGTTTCCTTCTACCATAGCTTTGATGTTTATTAGTCCATATTTATTTAAATATGCCTATAACGAACAATTAATGGAAGGCTACAAAATTTTTAATATTTATTTATTATTAATTATTAGCCGAATGATTTATCCGCAAACGGTAATTATGGGTATTATGAAGAATAAAGTATTTTATTTAATATCTTCAAATTACATAATCATACATTGTTTGTTGTCGTTTTGGTTTATTTATTTGTTTGGCATGAAAGGCATTGCTTTTGCAACGGTTGTATCATACCTGATTGAAAAAATAATGTTGGCCATATACTGTAAAATGCAAGGCATAGATTTTAGAAAATACACACCTTGGAAAGAGCATTTGGTATACTCTGCAATTACCGTAGTGGCTTATTATGTAACCACAATTATAGAAATGCCCGTTTAGTTATTGTTGATTTGTTCTTTATCAACTATCTCTTTTACATCAATTAAGTAATAATCAGTTTGAAGTTTAAATTCCTTTTTATCAAGGTAATTTAAATCAACCACCCGCCATTTTGAGGTAGGCATAAGCAATTGGTAGTCATCTTTTGATAAGGTAGCTTTTATTGGCATTTCAAATCCTTTTACCACATTGTTCCACCTGTATTTTAGTACCAGCATTTCGTTTTCGCCTTTGGTTAAGCTATACTCAAACTCGGGTAAATTTACTTTATAAAGGTATTGCTCAAAAATTGGGGCAAGGTTTTTACCTGTACGTTTCACAAAAAAATCGATGGCCTGTTGGGTATTAATATTGGTGTATTTAAAAGTATTGGCATAATCAAGCAAGCTGTTAAACCATAAGGTATCATTATCAATTACATGCCTAATTGTATAAAGCATCCAACTGCCTTTGTAATAAATATCATTATCATCAAAATTATGAAAATTAACATCGTTTGTTCCCAACAAAGGCTCCTTGTTTACAATGTTGCGTTTTTGCATTTTTAGATACTTGTGTGCAGCATCCTTGGTCATGTTACACTCTACAAAAACTGCCTCTGCATGTGTAGTAAAACTTTCGTGCAGCCAAAGTTCAGCTGGGTCTAAAGCAGTAATGCTGTTGCCAAACCACTCGTGCGCACTTTCATGTATTATTATAAAATCAAAATCCCAACGGGTGTTGCTATAATCGTTACCATAACTTACAGCACTTTGGTGTTCCATTCCCCAATAAGGTGTTTCTACCAGTTTGTATCCATCATTCCAAAAAGGGTAGGGGCCAAAATGTTTTTCGTAACACAACAACATTGTGTTAACTTGTGTAAAATGTTTTTTAGCCTTGCTTAGGTTATACTCCAATACATAATAATCTAAACTAAGTGGCTGGGTAATCTGGTTATATTTAGCAATGTACTCATCGCTAAAATGTGCGTATTTACCCACATTAACCGTAATGTTATAGTTGTTTATCGGGTAACTTACCTTCCAATTATATTCTGTAAAACCATTGCCTAAGTTTTTTGTGCCTATTAATTTACCATTACTTACACCTGTTAAATTTGAGGGGACTTGAAGGTTTATTTTTACACTATCAGCTTCATCGCTATAATGATCTTTGCAAGGTAGCCATGTGCTGGCGCCAAGCCCTTGGCAAGCAAGTCCAACCCAATCGTTTCCGCTACTGTCTTTTGTAAAAATAAAGCCACCATCCCAAGGTGCTTTTTGTGCAATTAAAGGGTTGCCGCTAAAATATACTGTAATCTTATTGCGGCTTCCACTTCGTTGATTGGGCATTTTTATTAAAACAATGCTACTATCTCGGGTGTATTTTATTGGTTTGTTGTGGTAAATAATGCTATCAATTTTTATTAGTCCATGCAAATCAAGTTGCATAATTTTTGCATTTTTTAATACCGTGTAGTTAATGGTATTGGATCCGCTAATGTACTTTTTATTAGGTAGTACTTTTAGCGTAATGTTGTATTGGGTTACATCAAACCAATTACGGTTGTTGTTTAGTTTGCCATGTAAATAATCGTATTTTCCAAAAACTTTTGGAGGTGAGCCCAAAGCGGTAATAGCTAATACTAAATTAAATATAAACAGTAAGTTACGTTTACTTAAAATCATTTTGTCAAATGTAAGCGGAAATTGTATAAAATTGCAAAACTAAAATCAATTTTGGGTTTAAACATATAACTCCAAAAATTTAACTAGAAAACTAAACAAGAATATGATATTAAAAGGAAAAAAAGGCATCATCTTTGGTGCGTTAAACGACAAATCAATTGCCTGGCAAGTAGCACTTAAAGCACATGAACAAGGAGCAGAGTTTGTATTAACAAATGCACCAATTGCTATGCGAATGGGCGAAATTAATAACCTTGCGGCCATTTGTGGTAATGCACAAATTATTTCATGTGATGTTTCTAAAACTGACGAAATGGAAGCGTTGGTTGAAAAGTCGATGGAGATTTTAGGTGGTAAAATTGATTTTGTATTACACTCAGTTGGTATGAGTTTAAACATTCGTAAAGGACGTGATTACACCGATGTAGATTATAAATTTATGCATGATACCTTGGATATTTCTTCAATTTCATTTCACAGGTTAATGCAAACTTTATGGAAAAAAGATGCCATGAAGGATTGGGGTTCGATAGTAGCTTTAACATATATTGGTGCGCAACGTGCCTTCCCAGATTACCATGAGATGGGTGATGCAAAATCATTGCTAGAAAGTTATGCGCGTGGATTTGGCTATCGTTTTGGTAAAGAAAAGAAAGTGCGTGTAAATACCATTTCTCAAAGTCCTACTAAAACTACTGCAGGTAGCGGAGTAAAAAGTTTTGGCGACTTTTTTGATTATGCAGGAGCATTATCTCCATTAGGTAATGCAAGTGCATCTGATTGCGCTGATTATTGCATAAGTATGTTTAGCGATTTTACCAGAATGGTTACCATGCAAAACTTGTTTCATGATGGTGGTTTTAGTAACACTGGCTTTAGTCATGATGTTTTTCAATTAATGGAAAACAGAAAACCAGAGGAATAATACTTATTTATTATATTTTAAAGGCTGCCTAAATTGTTTTTGGCAGCCTTTTTTGTTTTAAATTAGTGCTAAAGCTTATGCTGTAATGTAGTTTTAGTTAAGTAATTTTGAGTGAAGTAATATTAAAGGTGTTTTATTAAATTATAATTACTTAGCCTATATTCGTAGGCATGAGTACGCTTTTAATTAAAAATGCCCGATTAGTAAACGAAGGCAAAATATATTTTGCAGATGTTTATATTAAAAATAACATCATCGAAAAAATTGATACCAACGGTATTGCAATGCCTGCTGATAGAGTTATAAATGCTGAAGGTTTACATTTACTGCCAGGTGCAATTGATGACCAAGTGCATTTTAGAGAGCCAGGTTTAACCAATAAAGGCGAAATTTATACCGAAGCAAAAGCGGCAATAGCCGGAGGTATTACCAGTTATATGGAAATGCCCAATACAGTGCCAAGTGCTACAACAATTGAATTGTTAGAAGAAAAATACACACGTGCTTCGCAATGTTCGTTGGCCAATTATTCGTTTTTTATGGGCACTACAAATACTAATTTACCCGAGTTATTAA
>JAGPCI010000164.1 GCA_018058165.1 Bacteroidia bacterium | reverse complement strand
ATTTTGGTTGTTGTGTTCAATCCAAAGTAATCTAGATGTATCGTAACCGGCTTGTTGGGCAATTTTTAGGTAATTATTTTTTATGTTATCAGGTATGGTTGTTTCCCTCGATAATATCCATAAATACTCAATACTTCCACCTGCAACCAATGCATATTTATAATCCGCATCAATAGCAATAACATTATAGCCAGCATAAAAAGGTCCAAAGAATGAAACCTTAAGCATTGCTTTATTTTCTTCCTCGACAAATTTTGCTTTACCAATAGCCTCTTTCCATTGGTTGGTTTTATAGTTGAATCCTTTGTTTAAAACCTTAACCGTTCCATCTTTATTTAATGAATAAGTAGCGGTTGTATTGTTTAAATCCTTCTCAAATTTAAAATCAAACCTTGCAATTTCGTACCATTTGCCTAAGTATTTTTCTAAAAAAAATGGTTTTACTGCAACAGCTTTTGGTGGTATAGTAGCGCAAGCGTATAACCCAAATGAAAGGCTTACCAATATTGTTTTGAGTGTATTATTCATTGTTAATTGGGTTAATAAATGTGGTTGAATATAATTTGCAAGGTAGGTTTCTTGTCTTTCATTTATAGTTTAAATACTGTGTAAATTTTATGGGCTAATTTAATATCTAGGCACAATAAAAACTTTACTCGCAGTTTATGCAGGTATGTAAATATTAAAGGTAGTGCCTTTATCTAGTATGCTTGTTGCGGTTATAATACCTTTGTGGTTTTCAACTATTTTTTTAACAATTGCTAACCCAATTCCAGTGCCAGCATATTCATCTTTGCTGTGGAGTTTCTGAAATACTTCAAATATTTTTTCGGCAAATTCTGTTTCAAAACCAATCCCATTATCGGTGATGGTTATGTGACAATATTCTTTTTGTTTTGGAAGATTTGCAACTTTTAAATTGCTGTATTTTATAATACATGCATCTACTGTTATAACTGTTGCAACTTTTGGATTTGAAAACTTAAGTGAATTACTGATAAGGTTGAATATGAGCTGACGAAATTGAAATGGAATAATACTTACATTACAAGTTTGTTTAACCAATAAAATAGCACCATTTTCGGCAATGCTTTCTTTAAGTTCATTTTTTACCTCTTCAATTATGATATTTAAATCAGTTGTTTCAAACTTACGATCGGCTACTCTGATACGCGAAAAGGCAAGTAAATCCTGAATAAGTGTTTGCATCCTTTGTGCTGCGTTTTGCATTAAATGAAAATAGTTTTTCCCATTTTCTGATAAATTTTGATGTTCTTTATCTAAAATTCTGCCAGCAAAAGTTTGTATTTTACGCAATGGTTCTTGTAAATCATGACTTGAAATGAAAGTGAATGATTCTAATTCTTTGTTCATTTTTTCAAGCTCCTGATTAACCTGAACCAAATCTTTAGTACGCTGCTTAACTGTTTTTTCTAATATTACAGCGTGTGTTTTTTGAAGTTGCATTTCTTTTTTGTGCAACTCTTTTTCTATGGCTTGTTTCTCTGCTTCTAACTTTCTTAAATCGGTAATGTCGTAAATAGATAATAAAATTAATTCTTCACCATGTTTTTTTTGTATAACACGACTTGCATTTAAGAGCATTCTTTTTTCGCCTATGTTGGGAAAATTATGTGCAACTTCATAACCAAGAAATCTGTTTTTTTTTGTAATGATTTCTTGCAAAAAATCACGTAACGCAGGAATGTTCCATTGTTTATTTCCCAAGTCAAATAGAAATATTCCTTCTGTTTCTTCAGCTTTAACCTTAAATTTTTTGTAGAATGATTTGTTGGCTGATTTTATGCGCAGATTCTTGTCAAGTACAATCATCGCATCATGCACTGTGTCTGTTATTGCTTCTGCATATTCGTATGCTTCATTTAATAAATCGTTGCGTGATTGAAGCTCCTTATTAATTTTAGTTAGTTCTTCGTTTGCAGATTCAATCTCTTCTATTTCTTTATTGTATTGAATGATAATAACATTATTTGGATTTTTTTTAGCTAGGTCGTCAATTTCATGTACTTCCTTTTTTGTATGCTCAGATAAAATTTCAGAAAACACAACTTTATGTTCTGGGCTAAGCAGCTGCACATAAATATAAGACATATCTGTGTTTGAAGGTAAGTTGCTTAAATGTGCTATGGCTTCTTTTAAACCAATTGTTGATTTAACTTTTGCAACTTCCCGAATTGTGTTTTCATTCACAACATTTTTAATTGGCATTTTTTCTTTGATAACAGATTTTTTCATTTTGTATCCAAAATTGGTATCGAATTACCTTTAATAATAAACTTGTCTAGCATGGGAATACGGTTGTTTTTATCGGTTATAAGTACAAGGGCCTCATAAATTAACTTTTTAAGTTGTATAAAATCAGCGGGTTTAGATATGTAATAATGTGCGGCATCTCTATATACTTTTTTAATAGACTCCATGTCTGATGCAGTAGAGAATACAACAACAGGAATATTTTGCAATTGGGTGCTACGTTTTATTTGTCCTAAAGCTACAAAGCCATTTTTACGTGGCATGTTAAGGTCAAGAAAAAGTACATCAGGCAGTTTGTTATTCTCTAGCTCCTCAAGTAGTTGCTCTCCATTATATACCGTGGTAAGATTTGTGTTTAGTGGTAACTCATCTAACGCTTCTTTAAAAAGCAGGCAATCTGCAGTGTCGTCATCGGCAAGTAGTATATTTATCTTTTGTGAAATTGCTTCATCATTAGATTTTTCTTTTGTTGATGTTGTTTTCATTTTATAAATTTATCGTGTTTAAACTACTGACTAATTAGGTAGTTATCATTAGGTGTTTGTGAGGCTTCACTAAAGTTATCTTTGTTATTTATGATAAATGTAATTGCTTGCCTAATGGTGTTTTTAAGGTGTAAAAAATCAACGGGCTTACAAATGTAATGTTGTGCTCCGTTTTTATAAAGCTTATCGGCAATAGCTACATCATAAGAGGTAGAGAAAATAATTACAGGCAACGATTTTAGTTTTGCATTACATTTTATTTCTTCTAAACAAATAAAACCATTTTTACGTGGCATGTTCAAGTCAAGAAATAAAACATTAAAAAAATGTTCTTCATTGTGGTTTAATAATTTCATCAACTGCTCGCCATCGCTAACTGTTGTAAGTTTAGTCGATAATTCTAATTCTTCCAATGCTTCTTTAAATAACATACAATCGTCTTTGTCGTCATCTGCAAGAAGTATATTGATGTTTTTAGAAATCATGTTGGGAAGTTAGTTAAGTATAACAATAAAGCTACATATACTTTCTGTTAAGCAAAAACAGAGCGTTTGTAATAGGATAAAATAAAAATACCAAACAGCGTTATAACTTTAATTTTGGATTATCAACACTACAATTAACCACAATAAACACTGGCTTAGCGGGTGGAAGTGCTACCGAAGTAGCACGGAACACGCGGCCCGCCCAAGCGGGAAAGCCCCAAATGGTGATGCTTATTTTTAAACATAATTTATTGCTGTTTTAAACTTATTATTGTTTTGGTAATCGAAGGTTGGTGTTTAAAAAAAATAATTAACAAATGAAAAAAATTAACTTGTTGGTGTTGCTGTTTTTGGTATGCAGAACAACTTTTGCTCAGCAATATTTTCCGCCAATTATTGGTAATAACTGGGATACAATTTCTCCGCAAAGTTTGGGATGGTGCGTAAACAGAACGGATAGTTTGTTCAACTTGCTAAGCCAAAATAAAACCAAGGCGTTTATTATTTTAAAGGATGGTAAAATTGTGGTTGAAAAATATTTTGGTTCGTTTACTGCCGATTCTGCTTGGTATTGGGCATCGGCTGGTAAAACAATTACTGCTGCTTTGGTGGGCATTGCACAACAGCAAGGGTATTTAAGCATAAACGATTCGAGTAGTAAATATTTAGGTAAGGGTTTTACAAGTTGCACACCACAACAAGAGGGTTTAATTAAAATAAAAAATCAACTTACTATGACTACTGGCCTTGATTACCTTGTGCCTGATTGGGATTGTAAGGATAGTGCGTGCTTAAAATATAAAGCCGATGCGGGCACACAATGGTTTTACCACAATGCTACTTACTTGCTTTTACAAAATGTAATAGAGGCTGCCACTGGTAAAACTTTACAACAATATACCAACCAACAATTAAGTGTTAAAACGGGCATGTCGGGGCTTTGGTATGATGGTGTTTTTTACTCGAAACCACGCGCAATGGCTAGGTTTGGGTTGATGATGTTGAACGCAGGAATTTGGAATAACGATACCATTATAAAAGATAGAAATTACTACAACGAAATGATAAACACTTCGCAAAACTTAAACCAAGCTTATGGATATTTGTGGTGGCTAAATGGAAAAAGTAGTTTTAAATTACCAGGAAGTGTGCAAACTTTTAATGGAAGCGTTTGTCCGCAAGCACCTGCTGATATGTTTTCTGCTTTAGGCAAAAACGATCAGAAATTATACGTTGTGCCTTCGCAAAATTTGGTAGTTGTAAGAATGGGAGAGGCGGCTGTTGATGAAAGTCCGGTGCCTGTAGTTTTTGATACTTTACTTTGGAATGAGCTTAATAAATTTATGTGCAACAATACTGGTATAACTAATTTAAGCTTGAAGCATTTAAACTTAACTGTGTTTCCTAATCCAGCTAAAGGCTTTATAAACATTAGTGGGTTGCCAAATGCGACAACTGAATTGATTATCTATAACAACATAGGTGAGGCAGTAATTACTGAAAAATGTTTGTTAAATAATTACAGCATTAATGTAGCGAGTTTGCCAAATGGCGTGTATTATTTACAAGCCAAAACAAACAAAGGGACACAAATTGTAAAGTTTGTTAAATAAAGTTATCAGTTATTTTTTAACTCGTTAATGGCAAGCCATGCCATTAAACCAGCACCAACTTCTAAGGCATCTTCGTCAATATTAAAAGTAGGTGTGTGCACACTCGATGTAATATTTTTTGCTTCGTTTCTAACACCCAAACGATAAAACGTTGCAGGCACTTGTTGGCTGTAAAAAGCAAAGTCTTCGGCAGCCATCCAAATATCTAAATCCACCACTTTATCATTTCCTAAATATTGTATGGCAGCTTGTTTTGCTTGCTCGGTTACAGTTGGGTTGTTTTGTAAAAAGGGGTAACCTTTATGTATGTCAAAATCACAAGTTCCACCCATACTTTCGGCAATACCCTCGGCTAGTTTTTTCATTTTTGCATGAGCTTCTTTCCGCCAATTTTCATCCATTGTTCTAAAAGTACCTTCCATTTTTACCTCGTTGGGTATAACATTGGTGGCGCCATTGGCGATAACTTTCCCAAAAGATAAAACACATGGTATAGCAGGATTGGCCATGCGGCTTACCAACTGTTGAAGTGCAATAATAATATGTGCCGATATTAAAACTGGGTCGATATTAAAATGTGGCATTGCACCATGTCCGCCTTTTCCTGTTACGGTAACATAAATCTCATCGGTTGATGCCATGTATAAACCGCTTCTAAAACCAACGGTACCAGCAGGCAATAAAGGCATAACATGCTGCCCAATCATGGTATTTACTATTGGGTTTTGCAATACACCTTCTTTAATCATAATGCTTGCTCCGCCAGGTAATTTTTCTTCGCCAGGTTGAAATACTAGTTTTATTGTTCCTTCAAACTCATTTTTTAGCTCGTTTAAAATATACGCAGCACCTAATAAACAACTTGTATGCACATCATGTC